>NZ_JBZXYT010000048.1:0-15541 GCF_059391765.1 Brachybacterium sp. SYSU DS0246
GAAGGAATGCAACTATATGGCGGCCAGCGCCGAGTCACCCCGCCTGAGCGCCGTCAGGTCGCGCACCGGACCACGAAGTTGCGCGAGGCCCCGCGACCCCGGGACCCCGGGACCCCGGGGCGGCCGGATCGGCAGGCGCGGCCGAGCCGCCGGGGCCGCCGGCCTACCTGCTTCCCGCCGGAGCTCGTCCTCAGCTCACCAGGACCTGGGTGGAGGACTCCTTGAGCTTCCCGTTGGCCCACCGCATCTGCCGCAGGTTATCCGGGTGGCAGCGCTTGGTCAGCGCGAGCAGTTCCGCGTGCTTGATGCCCTGCGCAGCCTGGCCGAGCATCTCCCAGTCGGCCGAGACGCCCGCGGCCATCGTGTAGGTCTCGCGCAGGTCGACCAGCAGCAGCAGGCCAACCTTGCTGTCCCGGCCCAGCAGGTCGCTGCTGCGCTCGCGCAGCTTCTGGCGCAGCGGATGCTCCCCCGCGGGCTCGGGATCCAGCTGCTGGCCGAACTGCGGGGCGATCTCGGCCAGCTCCCGCACGTGCCGCTGGGACCAGCGGGCGAGATCCTGCCCCAGGTGGTAGATCTCGTGGTCGACCTTGTGCCGCTCCGAGATGTGCAGCAGCTTCCGTGCCAGGTTGTTCTCCGAACGGTGCAGCTCCGCCAGTGCCAGTCCGATCTTCATCGTGCCCCCTCCGTCTCGATGCTCTCGCTCGCGGTCGCCGCCGGGCCACCGGCCGTCGGCGTCCCGGTGGTCCGGGTCCGCGCCACCGAGGCGGACGCGGTCGTCGTCGGCGCCGGGGCAGACGGGCCGGAACCGGCCGTGACCAGCTCGATCCGCGCGGCCGCGGTCTTGAAGATCGGCTGCTTGGAAGCCGGATCCCAGTCGGTGATGGTCAGCTCGTTCGCGGCGCGGCCGGCCGCGTCCGGCTCGTGCCCGGCATCGGTGTCCCAGTAGCCGTAGTGGAAGGGCAGGAACAGCACGCCGTCCCGGATCCCGGTGATGCGCACCGCGGCCTCCACCACGCCCCGCGGTGTGGTGATGCGGGCCAGATCTCCCTCGGTGAAGCCGCCCCGGTCGGCGTCGCCGACGGACATCTCGACCCAGACCTCCGGAGCCGCGGCCTGCAGCTGCGGCGCGCGTCCGGTCTTGGTGCGGGTGTGGAAGTGGTACAGGGTGCGCCCGGTGATCAGCTGCAGCGGGTACTCGGCGCTGGGCAGCTCGTGCGGAGGCATGTACGCCGCCGCCTTCAGCACCGCCTTGCCGGAGGGGTTCATGGACTTATACTCGTCCGGCTCCAGCGGGGCACCGGTGACGAGGTCGCGGCCGTAGCTCTCGCAGTACATCGGGTCGGCCCAGAACATCCCGTCCTGGTAGATGCGCTCGGAACCCTCGAGGTGCTCGTCGTTGCAGGGCCACTGGATGCCCGAGCCGCCGCGGAGCTTGTCGTAGGTGATGCCGGTGTAGTCGCACGGCCGCCCGCGGGTGCATTCCTTCCACGCCTCGAAGGCCTCCTCCGGTTCGGTCCACGGCACCAGCGGGCCGCCGTCCTTGTCGCGCAGGTCGAGGCGACGGGCGTAGTCGACGAAGATGTCGAGATCGGGCCTCGCCTCGCCGGGTGGATCGATCGCCTTCTCGGAGAGGTGGACGGTGCGGTCGACGTTGGTGAAGGTCCCCGTCTTCTCGCCCCAGGTGGCGGCGGGCAGGACCACGTCGGCCAGCTGGGCGGTCTCGGTCAGGAAGATGTCCTGGACCACCAGCAGCAGTCCCTCGCGCTGCAGGATCGAGCGGATGCGGGCGAGCTCGGGCAGCGAGACCGCCGGGTTGGTGCCGCTGACCCACAGCAGCTTGATCGAGCCCTCCTCCACGTAGCGCATCATCTGCATGACGTGGGTGGGCGGGGAGTAGTGCGGGATGGACATCGGGTCCACGTTCCACACCTTCGCGAGGTCGGCGACGTGGGCGTCGTTGGACCAGTTGCGAAAGCCCGGCAGGTCACCGTCCCCGCCGCACTCGCGAGTGTTCTGCGCGGTGGGCTGACCGTTCATCTGCAGGATGCCGCGACCGGGGGCACCGAGCATGCCGCGGACGATGTGGATGTTGTTGACCTGCACGGCCGCAGCAGTGGCCTGGTTGGACTGGTAGAAGCCCTGGAGCACGGTCGACAGCAGCCGCTCGGCGCTGCCGAGGAGGCGGGCGGCCTCGCGGATCTGCTCGGCCGGGATGTCGCAGATCCGGGCGGCGACCTCCGGCGGGTACTCGCGCACGCGCTTGCTCAGCTCGTCGTAGCCCACCGCGTGCGCGTCGAGATAGTCGTGATCGACCCAGTCATGGGTGACGATCTCGTGCAGCAGGGCGTTCATGAGGGCGACATTGGTGCCGGGTCGCGGTGCCAGGTGCACGGTGGCGTGCTCGGCGACCTTCGTCGGCCGCGGGTCCACGCAGATCAGCTGCGGCGGGTTCGGCCCCTCCAGGCGGTCCAGGATCCGCATCCACAGCACCGACTGGGTCTCCGCCATGTTGTGCCCGTACAGGGCGATCACGTCGGCGTGGTCGATGTCGGTGTACGAGCCCGGCTGGCCGTCGCAGGCGAAGGATTCCTTCAGCGCGGCCGCGGCGGTCGCGGTGCACAGCCGTGTATTGCCGTCGACGTGGTTGGTGCCGATCCCGCCGTGGGCCAGGAGTCCGAGGGTGTAGTACTCCTCCGCGAAGAGCTGGCCGGTGGTGTAGAAGCCGATCGCACTGGGCCCCTGCTCGTCCAGGAGCTCGCGGGTACGGCCGGCCACGCGGTCCATCGCCGTGTCCCAGTCGGTCTCGACCAGTTCGCCGTCCTCGCGGATCAGCGGCCGCGTGAGTCGATCCCCCGAGGCATTGGCCTGCCAGCCGTAGAGGTCCTTGACGCCGAGGCGGCCGTGGTTGACGCGGTCCTCCGCCCTGCCGCGCACGCCGACCATCCGGTCGTCCTTGACCGCGATATCGAGGGCGTCGCCGTTGGAGTGGAGGATGGAGGCGGCCTGGACCCAGCGGTCGACGTCCGCCGCAGTCACCCCTTCGGCCAGATGCGTGTCCACGCGCACGGGCCACGTCTGACCTGGTCCGTACGGGGTACGCTGCCCCCATGGCTCGGCGATCCTGTCCGTGTCCCTGGTCGTCATCGAGTTCCTTCCGCTCGCCGACGCCCGCACGACTGTGACCCGGACGCCGTTCGCACACGCTGTCCCTCTGCGGCGGACCCTACGCAGGAGGCGCTCGGCCGACAAGGATGATGGTGTTCCGAGCGGTCCGGCTGAGCGGTCCGGCTGAGCGGTCTGGCCGCGCGGTCCGGTCGGCGCATCCGGCGGCTCGGTCCGCGCATCCGACGGCGGTGCCGGTCGCCGCACCCGACGGCGCGGCAGGCGGTCAGGGAGCGGTTGCGACGCCGGCCCCGCCGTACAGCAGCGCCCGGCCGACGCGGACGTCCACGCGGTCGCCCCGGCGCAGGCCGCGCTCCGGGACGCGTGCCTGCAGCGGCTGCCCGTGCCAGGTCAGCTGGACCTGCGCGCCGGTGCGCGTGAACAGGCTCGATTCGACGTGCCCCTCCCCCTCCGGGTCGGCGCGCAGACGGACCTCCTCGGGAAGCACGGCCAGGACGTGGCCGGTGGCGGGCCGCGCGGCGCTGCCGGAATCGTCGGCCCTCGCGCTGCCCGGACCGTCGGCGTCCGCGCCGGCAGGAGCGTCGGCCCTCGTGCCGGCAGGAGCGTCGGCCCTCGCACCGTCGGGACCGTCGGCGCTCATGGTCCGCACCACGCCGACGGGCACGCGGTGGCCGCCCGTGCGCAGCCGCAGTTCGTCGCCGGCGGGCACGACGTCCAGCAGGGTGGCGTCGGCCAGGAACGAGGCGACGAAGGAGGTCGCAGGATCCTCGACCAGCTCCTGAGGGGTTCCGACCTGCTGGAGGGCGCCGTGATCGAGCACGGCCACCCGGTCGGCCACGGCGAGCGCCTCCTCGCGGTCGTGGGTCACGTGCACGACGGTCAGGCCCTCCCGCTCGGCGAGCATGCGGATCTCGACCCGCATCGCGGCGCGCAGCGGCTCATCCAGCGCCGAGAGCGCCTCGTCCAGCAGCAGCACCCGGGGCCGGGCGGCCAGGGCGCGGGCGAGTGCGACCCGCTGGCGCTGCCCGCCGGAGAGGGTCGCGGGGTTGCGGTCGCGGTACTCGGCCAGGCCCACCAGCTCGAGGGCGTGCTCCGTGCGCCGGCGCCGCTCGGTCGCCGCGAGGCCGGTGCGCCGCAGCGGGTAGTCGACGTTGCGGCCGACCGACCAGTGGGGCCAGATGGCGTGCTGCTGGAAGACCATGCCCAGGCCGCGCCGCTCGGGCGGTACCCAGGCATCGGCTCCGGAGACGGTGGTCTCGCCGAGGGTGATGGTGCCGGCGTCGGGCTGGACGAATCCGGCGATGGCTCGCAGCAGGCTGGTCTTGCCGGATCCGGAGGGGCCCACCAGGGCGAGGAACTCCCCGTCGGCCGCGGCGAGCGAGACCCGGTCCAGCGCGCGGGTGCCGCCGGGGTAGGTGAGGCTGAGGTCGGTGCAGGTCAGGCTGGACATTCATTCACCTCAGGGGGCGGGACGTCCCGACCAGTGCGAGACCGGTCAGGCCCACCACGGCGACGAGGAGGGACAGGGCGGAGGCGGAGTTGTAGTCCCCGGCCTGCTGGAGGTTGAAGATGACGACCCCGAGGGTCTGCGCACCGGGGGCCAGCAGCAGGGCCGACAGGGTCAGTTCCCGCACGGCGGTCAGGGCCACCAGCAGGCCACCGGTCAGGGCCGCGGGGACGGCGAGCCGGCCGGCGACATCCACGAGGGCGCGGCCGCGGGTGGCGCCGGAGATCCGGGCGGCCTCCTCCAGCGCGGTGGGGGTGCCGGCCAGCGGGGCGCGCACGGCCTGGACCACGATGGCTGTGAACGCGGTGATGTAGGCGAGCAGGATCAGCTCACGCGTGTTGTACAGCCCGGTGTACCGGCCCAGGATCAGCCAGCCGACGGCGATGATGGTGCCGGGGATGGCTTGGGGCAGCAGGGTCGCCACCAGCATCCCGGCGTTGTCCCGGGAGCGGGTGCGGGTGGTCAGGATACCGATGACGGTGCCGAGGACGGTCGTGGCGAGGGCGGCCCCTGCCGCGAGCAGCAGGGAGTTCAGGATGCCGCGCTGAGAGTTCGGCGAGGTCAGGGCGGTGGTGAAGTTCTCCAGGGTGGCGGTACCGGGCGTCAGGGGGATGCCGGGCGCCGGCACCAGGGCGCGCAGGGCGAGCCCGAGCAGCGGCAGGATCGTCACGGCCAGCACCGCTGCGGCGATCACCGCGGCCGCCGGCACGCGCAGGGTGCCCAGGCGCAGGATGCTGCCGGTCCCGTCACCGGTCAGCTCACTGCCGACGCGGCGCGTGGCCAGGTAGTCCGCGATGGCGCCGGCGATGCCCAGCGTCATCAGCAGCAGTCCGATCTGGGCGGAGACCTGCAGCGGGGCCTCGACGGTGCCGGACTGGATGTACCGGTAGACCATCGTGGAGAGGGTGTAGAAGCGTTCGGGCAGCCCGAGCAGGGCGGGGATGCCGAAGTCGCCGAGCGCGGAGACGGCGTTGAGCGTGAAGGCCGAGAGCACCGCGGGGCGCAGCAGCCGGAAGGTGACGTCGGCGAAGACCTGCCAGGGCGCGGCGCCGGAGATCCGGGCGGCCTCCTCGAGGGCCGCAGGGACCCGGTGCAGGGCGCCGGCGATGATCAGGTAGGCCAGCGGCACCGAGTGGACCGTCAGCAGGAACGTCACCCCGTCGCCGCCGCGGATGTCCCACAGGGGCGCGCCGAACAGCTGGTTCAGTGAGCCGCCGGGGCCCAGCAGCCCGCTCCAGGCGATGGCGCCGACGAAGGGCGGCATGAGCATCGGGCTCAGCGAGAGCAGGCGGATCCAGCGCCGTCCCGGCAGGTCGGTGCGCTCCAGCGCCAGTGCGAGCACGAGGGCGATCACGACGCTGAAGGCGGCCGACAGGCCCGAGGTGACCAGGCTGTTGACCGTCGCGCGGGCGATGCCGTCGCGCAGCAGCAGGTCGGCGTGGTTGTCGCCGAGGGCGAGCGAGACCACCATCGCCAGCGGCGCGGCGACGAGGCCGGCCAGCAGCAGCCAGACGGCCAGCCGGCTGAGAGCGATCGGTCCGATACGCGGTCCGTTCGGCAGCGTCGCGACGGTGACCGCCCGATCCGGGGCGGGCGAGTGCGATGTCCGCTCGGGGGTGTTGAGCAGAGCGGGCTTCACCCGCCCATGATCCCGTTGAAGGTGTCGACGGCGGCGGCCTGCTGGTCGGTGGTGACCGCCTCGGCCTCCGGGGTCATCAGGGCGATATCGGCCATGGCCGGTGCGCCCTCGGGGGTGCCGGCGTCCTCGCGCACCGGCAGGTAGCTCTGGGCGACGGCGAGCTCCTGGCCGGTGGTGCTGACGACGAAGTCGAGGAAGGTGGCGGCGGCTTCGGGGTGCTGGGAGTCGGCGAAGATGGCGCCGGGCTGGCTGATGTAGGGCACGCCCTCGGAGGGGTAGGAGACCTCCACGGGGGAGCCCTCGGCGGCGAGGTCGCGCACGAGGTAGTCCACGACGATGCCGACGGGCTGGGCGGCTTCGGCGACCGCCTGCGAGGTGGGCCCGTTGGACTCGGCGATCACGGGATTGTTGGCGGCCAGGTCGCTGAGCCAGGCCTCGCCGAGCTGATCGTCGGCCAGCCACACAGCGGCGTTGTAGGCGGCCGCGCCGGAGACGTCGGGGTTCGGCATCACCAGCTGGTCGCGGTACTGCTCGCCGGTGAGCTCCTGCCAGCTGGTGGGCGGCTCGGTGATCTCGTTCGTGTTGACCATGATCACGGTGGGGATGATGCGGGTGCCGACGTAGTAGCCGTCGGCATCGAGCACCTCGGGCAGCAGCGCGTCCTCCTCGGCGGGCTCGTACGGGGCGAGCAGGTCCTCGGCCTTGTAGCCCTCGAAGGTGGGGGCGTCGGCCGCGATGAGCACGTCGGCGCCGACCGCGCCGGTCTCCTTCTCGGTGTCGATGCGGGCCTTGAGGTCACCGGTCCCGGCGCGGAACGTCTCGACGGTGATCTCGGGGTGCTCCTCGTTGAACGCGGCGATCAGCTCGTCGATCTTGGCCTGGGGCTCCGAGGTGTACAGGGTGATGGTGGTGGACTCGCCTCCGCCGGCGTCGGAGGCCCCCGCGTCACCGGCGGCCGCGTCCGGGTCGGCCGGTTCGGAGCAGGCGGCGAGGCCGGCGGCTGCGGTGGTGGAGGCGAGGAGCGCGAGGGCGGTGCGACGAGTGGTCACGGGAGATGACCTTTCTAGGGGCTCAGGGAGTGCAGGGATGGTTCGCTGAGCCGCCGACGGTACGGGCGCCGGGCAAGGCCGCCGTGGCGAGGCGGTGAACGCGGGGCGACACCGGAATGTCGAGCCGGTACGCGCCGGCGCCGCCCCGCAACGCTCCTCAGCTGCCGCCGTCCGCCTCGTCGTCGGGATGGAAGATCTCCTCGATCGGGGCGCCGAACTCGGCGGCGATCCGGAAGGCCAGCGGCAGGGACGGGTCGTACCGGCCATTCTCGATGGCGATCACCGTCTGGCGGGAGACGCCGAGTGCGGCGCCGAGCTCGGCCTGTGACCAGCGGCGTTCGGTGCGTCGGGCTTTGATGTCGTTGCGCATCTCCGGGCCCCCTCAGCGGTAGCGGACGGCGGAGACGATGGTCCCGGCGATCCAGCCGAGCATGAGGATCGAGAAGGCGAAGATCCAGTTCAGCTCCGGCAGCAGGTAGAACTGCAGCACCCCGACGGCCAGGATCAGCGGGGTCGCGATGACGAAGGCCAGCAGGATCGCCTCGGCGATCTTTCGCCTCTCGAACTCGTCGCCGCTGCGGTACATCTCGATGTTCGCCCAGGCCATGAGGCCGACGGCAGGGAGTACCAGGAGGGCGGGGAGCCAGGCGGGCACGCCGATGTCGGCGGAGAAGCCCGCGAGGACGAGGGCGAGGCCGTAGAGGACCGCTCCGGCGACGAAGCGGAGGGCGAAGGAACGGTTGGCACGGGAGCGGGCGGAGGTGGTCATGGGAACTCCTTCGGACGAGAGGTGCGGTGGACCGGGTCAGAGCAGAGCCACAGCGAGCGTGGGCAGTCCCAGCAGCAGCAGATCCAGGCCCCAGTGGGCGAGCACGAGCGGCATCAGCCGGCGCATCCACAGCCATAGCCCCCCGAGCAGCAGTCCCGCGAACAGGGTGGAGAGAACCTTTGCCGCGATATCCGGGGCGGAGGTCAGAGCGAACCCGACATGCTGGAGCGCGAAGACGACGGCAACCATGACCAGGGCACCGATGCGTCCGAGAGCCGGCTGCAGGCGGGGCTGCGCGTAGCCCCGATAGACGGCCTCCTCGGACACCGCGATGGTCAGCGGGGCGACGAGGAATCCGACCAACCCCACCCAGAGCGGGATCGACGGAGTCGTCTGCGGGCTCGGCGGCGCGCCACCGTAAACGATGAGGTTGGCGACGACGTTCGAGGCCAGGAATCCGACCACGACGATGATCAGCAGCAACCCGCCCCAGGCGAGGTCGACCCAGCGCCACGGACCGAGGAGGTCACGCAGCCGGCGCCCCTCGGCGTGCATCGCCCGGGCCACGATCCCCAGGGCGAGCAGGTCGACGATGACGACGAGGGCGTTGGCGTAGAGCAGGGAGAGGTTCGCCGCCAGGAGCCCGAGGCCCAGGAGCAGGATCAGCACGGGTCGCACGGCGAGCACCCCGGCGATGCGCAGCCCGGGGGTCTGCTGGGCGCCGGCGTCCTGGGACGGAAAGGGGGCTGAGGTCGGATCGGCGGTCACAGGTGGGCGGAACGGCCCGGAGGCCGGAGTCGCTGTATCCATACGACGAATGTATGGGTACCTTGACATCAGAGTCAAGGGATCTTGACGCCTTTTGTCAACACCCCTTGACCTACCTCAGGGCGGGTCCGCACTTGGGAACGGGTTCTCATCAGACACTGCTCCCGGGGACCGCGCAGCGCGAGGGCCTGCTTGGAGCCGCTCGGGCGCCCGGCTTCAGGACGTCTCGAGCTCCCCGAGCACCCATGCCGGGTCGTCCGTGGTGATCGTGTCCACGCCGCAGGCCCGCGCCACGGCGAGCTCCTGCGGGGTGTTGATCGTCCACGGGTTCACCGCGAGGCGGGCCGCACGAGCCGCCTCCGCCGCCCGCAGCGACAGGCCGCCGATCCACGGGCCGATCCCGGCCGCGCCGAACTCCCGGGCCGTCTCGAGAGCCTGCTCGTCGACCTGACGCACCAGGTAGGAGACCGGGGTATCGGTGGCGCGGCGGATCTCGGCGAGCGCCTCGGGGTGGAAGGAGATCACCGTCGAGCGCGCAGCCGGGGATCCGGCCGGCAGGTCGCGCAGGATCGCCGCGACCGCCTGCGCGGCCGGTGCCACCTTGACCTCGATGAACACCGGCACGGTGGTCATCTCCAGGAGGTCCTCGAGCGTCGGGATCCTCTCGCCGTCGCCCAGCAGCACCCGATCCAGCTCGGCTCGGGTCAGGTCGCCGAGCGCGCCGGTGCGCAGCGGGGAGGCCGGGTCCGCGGTGCGGTCGATGCTCTCGTCGTGCATGACCATCACGTGCCCGTCGGCGCTGAGGTGCACATCGCACTCGAGCAGCTGCGCCCCGTCCTCCAGGGCCCGGCGGAACCCGGCCAGCGTGTTCTCCGGGGCATGAACGGGGGCACCGCGGTGGCCCACGATCGCTGGGCGAGCAGGAGTTCCCGCCGGGGAGGGCGCTGCCGCCGGGGAGGGTGCTGGCGGCGGGGAGGGTGCTGCCGGCGGTGCGTGGTGCTCGGACATGATTCTCCTGGGTCGGGTCTGTTCTCGTCGGTGCGGTTGTGCCCTGCCGCTCAGCGGCCCAGCTGGTTCTCGACCACGCGGCGGATGCGGGCCGGGTCGTCGGCCCCGATCCACGGCGCCCCGAGATCGAGGGCCAGGGCGACCTCCTCGTCGGTACGGGTACCCCACAGGGTAGGGACAATCCCGCGTGCGCGGATCCGGTCAGCGTCGCCCGCGCGCAGCTGGGACGCACGCACGGCGAGGGTCGCGGCCTCGAGCTGCGCCGCCTCCTCCAGCACACTCTCGCTGAGCTCGCGAGCGAGGTATCCGCGCGGGACGGCCGGGGCGCGCTCGTGCGCTGTGCGAAGCGCCTCGGGGTGGAAGGAGATGATGCGCGCCGGCGGGACGGGACGATCCCAGGCGTCATCCCCGAACCGGTCCAGCAGGATCGCGGCGACCCGTCGGGCGGCGGCGATGGCCTTGATCTCGACCAGGACCGGTGCCGGCGCGCCCGGCCCGCGCGGAGGGGAGCCGGCGACATCGAGCACGTCGGAGAGGGTCGGGATGTGCTCGTCCTCCCCCACCAGCACCTGGTCCAGCCGGGAGCGGGTCAGCTCGGCGACGGCGCCGGTGCGCAGGGGCGAGTCCCGCTGCGCGGTGCGGTCGACCGTGGCGTCGTGGATCACCGCGTCGAGACCGTCGCTGGACAGGTGCACGTCGCACTCGAGCATGTCGGCGCCGTCGGCGAGCCCGCGCCGGAATGCGGCCAGGGTGTTCTCGGGCGCGACGCGGGCGGCGCCGCGATGGCCGACGATCAGGGGCGCGCGGTGCGCCATCGGGGGATCCTTCCGCTCGGGAGCGGCAGCGGCAGCACCCCAGCGGGTGGGCACTGCCGCTGCGTCTCAACCGCCGGTGTGCTCGGCGATCAGCCGCGTCGCCCAGGCCGGGTCGTCGACGGTGATCGTGTCGCAGCCCAGCTCCAGCGCCCGGGCCAGCTCCTCCTCGGAGCGGGCGGTCCACAGGTTCAGCTGGACGCCCAGCTCCCGGGCGCGGTCGACGTCGGCCTGGCGGGCGTCGGCGATCCGCACCCCGATCTGCGCCACCTCGAGCTCCGCGGCGGTCTCGAAGAACTCCGTCGAGGTGGCCGTGGTGGTGAGCAGGCGAGGGATGCGCGGTGCCTCGGTCCTCGCCGTGCGCAGCGCCTCGGGGTGGAAGGAGATGATCTGCGCCGGGGCGGCCGACGGATCCTCCCAGTCGCCGTCCTCGAAGAACTCCGTGAGGATCCGGGCGACCAGCTGCGCAGCGGCGGGTGCCTTGATCTCGACCAGCAGCGGCACACGTGTGCCGTCCTCTCGGGTCGCGGCCTCCAGCACCTGGGTGAGCGTGGGAATGTGCTCACCCTTCCCGACCAGCACCCGGTCCAACTGGGCACGGGTCAGATCCGCCACCGCACCGGTGTGCAGCGGCGACTCCTCCTCGGCCGTGCGGTCGATGGTGGCGTCGTGGATGACCGCGTCGGCCCCGTCGCTGGAGAGGTGGACATCGCACTCCAGCAGGCCCGATCCGTCGGCGATCCCGCGGCGGAAGGAGAGCAGGGTGTTCTCGGGCTCCACCGCTGCCGCGCCGCGATGGCCGACGATCTGCGGGATCCGAGGAGCAGCCGCCCCCGGGGCCGAGGAGACCGTGGCGGAGAGCTCCGTCGCGGCCGGCTGCGCAGCCGGGGCGCTCGGGGTGGGAGCCGAACCGTCGCCGGCCGTCGTCGCCGTCACTTCCAGCCCTCGAACTCGACGGACTCCATGTCCTCGCGATTGTCGTCGAGGATCTCCTGGAGCGACGTGGCGGCGGCGTCCAGGGCCTCCTGGGCGGGCGTGTTGTCGCCGTAGACCTTGGTCTGGGCGGCGGAGATCTCGGTGACCGCGGCCTGGAACCAGTTGGTGTAGTCGGCGGTGCGGGCGATCTCGAGCTGATCCAGCGCGACGCCGTAGTTGGGATCCTTCTCCACGTTCTCCTTGACGCGATCGGTGTCCGCAGCGGCCTGGACGATCGGCACGTACCCGGTGCCGATGTGCCAGGTGGCGGACTGCTCCGGGCCCGCCAGGAAGCGGAACAGCTCAGCGCAGGCGTCCTGACGGTCCTGGGACTCGGCGCGCACGATGGACAGGCCGGAGCCGCCGGTGGGCACGGCCGCCTCCTGACCCTCCTTGGAGAGCATGAAGCACACGCCGACCTCGAAGTCGGCGGCTTCCGTGGTGCCGGTGAGGCTTGCGGTGGAGCCGCGCTTGCCGGCGCTGACCCCGGCGCTGAAGTCCGTGCCCGGGTCCTGCGCGAGGTAGGCGTAGCCGTCCTCGTGGACGAACTTGCGCTGCCACTCGAGCCACTCGACGCCGGCCTCGTCGTTGATCGTGACCTCGAAGTCCTGGTTGGAGTTCGCGCCCCCGAAGCCCCAGATGTCGGCCTGTCCGTGCCACGCGTCGTCCGAGCTGAAGGCCAGGGCGGACATCGGGCGGCCGTCGACCTCGATCTTCGCCAGCTCCGGGGCGAACTCCGCGAGATCCTCCCAGGTCTTGGGCCCCTCTTCGGGAAGCCCCGCCTCGATGTAGCGGGTCTTGTTGAAGTAGAACAACGGGGTGGAGCGCGCGAAAGGCACCAGGAACGTCTCACCGGCGGCCTTGGACTCGGGCACGAAGTTCTGGATGTAGGTGTCCAGGTTCCACTCGTCGTCGAAGTAGCCGTCCAGGGGAACCAGGGCGTCGGAGAAGTAGAACTGCAGCCACTGCATCTCGGGGAAGCAGACGATGTCCGGCACGGCGCGGGCCTGCAGCGCCGCGGTGAACTTCTGATTGAGATCCGCGTAGCCGCCGACGGACTCGGCGATCGCGACGATCTCGTCCTGGGACTCGTTGAACTCGTCGAACAGGCCCGTCAGGACGTCGAACATGCCGCCGGTCCAGGGTGCCCAGAACAGGATCGGGGTGCGGCCCTCGTACCCCTCGGGGATGGTCAGATCGGCCTGCGAGAAGCCCTCGCGCAGGTTGCTCTCGGCATTGTCACCGCCGGCCGGGGCACCACAGGCAGCGAGGCCCGCGGCGCCGGCGCCGAGTCCCAGGGCGCCGAGCATGCGGCGGCGGGAGAACTGGGACGAGGGGGTGTACAGACGGGACATGTCAATCGCTCCTTGGTGAGGGTGTGCAGCTGGCGGTCGAGGGCCGGCACGGGTGATCCGGCCGGGGGGCAGGGTCGGAGCACAGGGCTCTGGTGGTGTGCAGGTTCGAGGGCTCCGGCGGCGGGCAGGGCCGGCGCCGAGGATTGGCGCGGCGTCACTTCATGGCGCCGGCGGCGAGGCCGCCGATGATGCGTTTCTGGGCGAGGAAGAAGATGACGAGCATGGGGAGGGAGACGAACACGGCGCCGGCCATGATCACGCCCCAGTTGGAGTAGCCCTCCTGGGTGCGCAGGAACAGCAGACCGATGGGGAGAGTGCGCATGTTGGCCGTGCTGGTGACGATCAGGGGCCACACGTATTCGTTCCATTTGCTGACCATCACGATCAGCGTGCAGGTCAGGATCATGGGGCTGGACAGCGGGACCACGATCGTGAGCATCCGGCGGATGTGACCGGCGCCGTCGATCTCCGCGGCCTGGAGGATGTCCTTGTCGATGGTGCGCATGTACTGGTAGAGCAGGAACATCGCGAAGGCGCTGGCGACGCCGGGCAGGATGATCCCGGCGTACGAATTCAGCCAGCCCAGGTTCGCCACGGTGATGTAGTTGACGATCAGGGTGACGTGCCCCGGCAGCATCATCGAGGCGACGATCAGGGCGAAGGCGATCTTCTTGTACCGGAAGTCCACGAACACGAACGCGTAGGCGCACAGGATCGCCAGCGAGATCTCCAGGGCGGTGCCCACGCCGGTGGTGATGATCGAGTTCAGGAAGAACCGGTCGAAGGGCGCGGCGTTCCACGCGTCGAGGAAGTTCTCGAGCGTCACCTGCGTCGGGATCCACTGCAGCGGCCAGGAGTAGATCTGCTCGTGCGGCTTCAGCGACGAGGAGAACAGCCAGTACAGCGGCAGGATGAAGACTCCGATGGTCGCCACGACCGCGGCGATCAGCAGACCGGTCAGCCACGCCGGGCGGCGCGGTCCGCGACGGCGACCGGCGTTGAGGTCCGCCCGGCGGCTGGTCCCGTCGGCCGCCTGCGGGATCGTGGAGGCCTGTGCCGGCTCTGTGCTCAGGGTGCTCATGAGTCGTAGTTCACCTTCTTCTCGCCGTAGCGGACCTGCACGTAGGTGATGATCAGCAGGATCACCAGCAGCACGGTGGCGGCCGCGGACGCGGTGCCGATGTCGAAGTTCTTGAAGGCCTCCTCGTAGACCATCCAGCTCAGGGTCGACGAGGAGATGCCGGGCCCACCGCCCGTCATGATCGAGATGATGTCGAAGGCCTGAGCCGCGGAGATCACGCCGGTGATCGAGAGGAAGAACGTGATCGGGCTCAGCAGCGGCAGCGTCAGGTGGCGGAACAGCTTCACCCCGTGCGCACCGTCGAGCGCGGCCGCCTCGTAGAGGTCCTTCGGCAGGTCGAGGATCGCGGTGTAGCAGATGACGGTGACGAAGCCGAGGCGCTGCCAGGTGTAGGCGATGGTGATCGCCCACAGCGACCAGTCGGAGGTAGTGGTCCAGTCCGGCGATGCCGCGCCGAACAGGGAGAACGCCCAGCGTGAGAGCCCGTAGTTGGGGTCGAACATGAACAGCCACAGGATGCCGACCGCGGCGCCGGGGAGCATGTGCGGGGCGAAGGCCATGGTCTGGGCGAAACCGGTCAGCGGCACCTTCGTGGCCAGCAGGCTGCCCAGCAGCAGGCCCCCGATGATGGAGCCGACCACGCTGACGCCGGTGAAGATCAGGGTGTTCAGCAGGATCTGGAGGAAGCCCGGGTCGGTCAGCAGGTCGCGGTAGTTCTCCAGCCCCACGAACTCGGGCGTGGGGGCGACGAAGTCCCAGTCGGCGAAGCTGAGGCCGATGTTGTACAGCGCCGGATAGTACGAGAACACGATGATCGCGATGAGGTTCGGGGCGATCAGCGCGCCGAAGAGCAGTGCGTCGCGGCGCACCCGGCGGCGGCGCTGGGGTGAGCGCCGGCGCTCCTCGCTCCTCAGCGTGGTGCCTCGCGTCCCGCTGCCGGCCGATCCCGTACCCGTGACGCCGCCCAACGTGCCGGCCCGGTCGGGAACCGACGGGTTCGACGGGTCCGACGGGGGCTGCGGTCGCACGGCGAGTGTCATGGGAGCGCTCCCACCTTCCTGTTGGGTGGAGGTGTCCGCGGGGGCGGACGTTCACGTGAGAGGTGGTCGCGGCGTGACCTGGCGGTCAGCGTGAACCAGGGACGGTGCGGCGCATCCGCCGCGCTGGTGCCATGCCCGGCACGGGATGACTGCGCTGCTGCGTCGACGGCCCTCACCGTAAAGAGCCCCCGGCCCGCGCGCCACTGCCCGTCGAGCCCGGTGAACCGCTCGTGAACGTGGACTGTCCGCGCAGGTGGGAGCGCTCCCACCAACGCGGCGCACCGGGGTCGGCGGGCCCGACGGGTGCCCGTCGGGCGGTCGGTTCCTCGGATGTTCACCCCCCCTGCACGGAAAGTTCCGCGACGGAGCGTTCTGGCCAACTGTCCGAGAACCCACGCTTCACCGGGGCGTCATC
>NZ_JBZXYT010000049.1:0-14949 GCF_059391765.1 Brachybacterium sp. SYSU DS0246
TAGCGGCGCACCGTGCGCTCGTCGACCTCCAGAAGCTCGGCCAGCTCCCCGACAGTGCGTATCTGGGCGGACTGGAGCAGCTCGAGCAACCGGAGCATTCGCGCGGAAGGGCCTGGCATGCTCCAAGTCTCTCCATACCGGGCAATTTCTGACCGGAACCTCCCATAGCGTCGAGACCACAGCCCGTGCCCGGGCCGCTCACGATCAGGAGCTCACTCATGCAGCTTGCCGCCACCCGCATCATCACCGACGACGTCGACCGTCTCGTGGCCTTCTACGAGCAGATCACCGAGGTCGCCGCGACCCGCCTCCATCCTCTGTTCGCCGAGCTGCGGACAGACACCGGCACTCTCGCCATCGCCAGCTCCCAGACCGCCCCGCTGCTGGCCGGTGCGGTCCGCGCCGGCGCGAATCACTCGGTCACCTTCGATCTCCTCGTCGCGGACGTGGAGGCGGCCTATGCCCGGTTGCAGGGCATCGTCGCGACGTTCGTGCAGGAGCCGACGACCATGCCGTGGGGCAACCGGTCCCTGCTGTTCCATGATCCCGACGGGAACCTGGTCAACGTTTTCTCGCCGGTGGGCACGGAGGCGCGGGAGCGTGTCGCGCAGTGACCCGGCGCCCGTTCCCCACGCCCCCAGTCGCCGGTTACCTGTTGCGGCGGCTCGACGACCTGTGAGCCGGCGTCTACAGCGCAGCTGTCGCCTCGAAAGCCGCTGCCGACCGTATGCGCTGCCAGTTCCGGCCACCGCGGGCGAAGGTGGTGACGACGGCTGCGGGCACACTGCGGGGATCGATCGGCTCGTCACGCCAACTGCACGCGCGCACGTGGACCAGATCGGCGGCCACGGCGGCCTGCCGCTCGTCGTATCGCCAGGGGCCGGCTATCGGCCCGAGCCAGTAGTGGCCCTCGGCGTCGCGGGTCCACACGAAGGCACCCTCGGGTGCTTCCGCGAATCGCTCGAGGCGGCGCGCGAGCCGTTCGTCGTGCTCAGCGGCTGCAGCGGTGATCGCCTCGTCCAGCGAGCTCGGCGGACGCTGCAGGACTCCGCCCATGCCGCACACTCCCTCTCGCAGGGCTCGCGCGACGCCCGACCCGTCGGGCACGTCATCGTCCCGGGAGCGCATGGGTGCGCGGAAAAGCGCGACCTCGCCGGAGCCCGCCATGTGCCCTCCCTCCTTGCCTGCGCTGCGGCATCGGACCATTCAAGCCCCGACGGTATAAGCCCGGAAGACAGACGGCCCAGAACTGGACGGCCGCCGTGTGAGCCGGCGTGCCCTGCTCACGCAGGTCCGATTACGCTGGCGGCCGTGACCGACCTGCATCCGGACGAGGCCCCCGGCGCCCAGCCGGCCACTCGGTTCATCGCACGCATTCTGGCACGCGTCGAAAGCGAGAGGGCCTGAGGCCATGGAGATCGACAACCTGGAGCGGCGGGTCGATGACCTCCTGACCGTCGCACGCTCTCTCGTCACCCCGTGATGAGCACCGCGTGAACGAGGTCGCGCTCCCTGTCGTGCTGACCCTGCCACTGCTGCTCGCTGCGATCGTCGCGGTCATGGGCAGGATCCGCGCCGAGCGGCGACGGGCTGGCCCGGCTGCCGTGCTCGTCTCCCGCCCCACGGCCGGCCGTGCCGGACGCCTGACCCGCGCGGGCCTGTATGCGCTGGCGGGTGCGGAGGCGCTGGTGGTCGCCATCTCCGGCGGCGCGGCCGCGATCGGGACCCAGATGTGGCCGATGTTCATCATGACGGCGATCGGTGGGTACATCGCTCTGCACGCGGGGTGGGCAGCCGCGCGGACCTGGCGTCCGCGGACGCGTTTGGCCCTCGGCGGCGAGCGCCTGCGTGGCTTCTGGGACGGCCTGTTCCTCCCCGCCGAGCACCCGGACCCCGAGGCCTGAGCCCCGACGGCGGGACCCGCACTCCCGCGCGGGCCTGATATCGGTGGAGCGCTGCGCCCCGCCGTTCACGCCGCCCGGGTCCGCGTCGTGTAGGCGGTGTGCGCGGCGAGCGCGCCCGTCACGGCCAGCACCGCGACGCTGAAGAGGACCACCGGCAGATGTTCGGCCAGGGGCAGGGCGACGACGGTGATCGCCACCAGCACGGCCGCCGCGAGGAACCGCGACCGGGCGAGGCGCCCGAAACGGGACCGCAGGAACAGCAGGTTGCCGGCGAGGTAGACCAGCGGTCCCGCGGTCGTCACCAGCACGGCCCCTGATGTGAGGTGCTCGTGGGCGAGACGCAGCTCGATGGAGACCGCGACCAGGATCGCGCCGAGGACCATCAGGGCGTGCGCGTAGGCGTAGGCCGAGCGCAGGGCACCGGTGGAGGCGTCCCCGCCGCTGGTCTCGGGCCCGGCGAGTGCGAAGTAGTTCCACCACAGCACGAACAGGGAGGCGAACCCGACGAGCGCGCTGAGGGCGAGGCTCGCGGTGAAGTGACCGTGGTCGACGATGGTCCCGCCCATGAGCAGGATCGACTCGCCGAGGGCGATGATGAATACCAGGCGGTTGCGCTCGGCCAGATGCTCGGCGTCGGTGTCCCACAGGTGCATCGGCGCCGCTCCGACGCCGGGGATGCGGAACTGCGCCAGCGGTGCGGCGTAGTCGATGAGGACGGCCACCAGCCACAGCAGCAGCCGCCACTCAGCAGGCAGCGCGGCCCCGGCGACCCAGAAGATCCCGGCGAGCAGGGTCCACAGCAGCAGCATGCGGTAGTTGGCCGCGAGCTGCTGGCCCCGGTGGGCGACCATCATCAACACCGGGCGCAGGATGCCCATGAACAGATAGCAGCCGACGAACAGCCAGGCCCCGTCGCCGAATGCCGTGGGGATGGCGATGGACATGCCCAGCGCGCCGAGCATGAGCACTCCGGAGAGCAGCTGCACGATCGTGCGGGTCGGATCGAGCCAGTTCATGGCCCAGGCCGTGTAGTTCCACCCCCACCACACGGCGGCGAAGACGACGACGGTCTCCGCTGCACCCTCCCACGAGAGGTGCTCGATCAGCAGGTGGGAGAGCTGGATGATCGCGAAGACGTAGACCAGGTCGAAGAACAGCTCGACGGGGCCGACCTCGGACCGGCGGTGACCGGCGCGGGCCAGGGACGGAAGATTCATAGTGCGGACCTCGTGGAGTACTAGCGGCGAGGACTCGGTGTGCGAGCCGGCTCGGACACCACCGAGCGGTGCTCCTCCGGGGAACGATGGCTCGGCCAGGCGGGCTGATCAGCCTTCGCGGATGGTCATCCGGGTGATCTGATCCCCGTCTACGTCGACGACGAATCGCGAGCGCCCGTTGGCATGGGTGGACCGCCAGTCCCCGATCACCGTGACCATGCTGCCGGACGTCTCGACCTCTTCGACGGCGAGTGTGCCCTCGGCCCCGATGAACTCTTCGTCGCTCCATGCCTTGATCTCGTCCCGGCCGGTGAAGACGCGGCCCCAGTCGTCGACCACGCCGCCGTCGCTGAAGGCGTCGAGGAACGCGCTCTCGTCGTGGCGATTCACAGCATCGAAGAACGACGTCACCGGCTCGGGGATGTTCCGGGCTGCCATGTGCTTGCTCCTTCGGAGGAACGGGATTCTGGTTACCGGGGACGGCCATGGGCTGCAGGCACCGGCGTGACCACGTGCACCGCTCTAGCCATGATCTCGTACACCTGCAGACACTATCCCTTTGTCTCGACACGCACCTTGTGGCGCGCGAAAGGGGCGAGGCCGACGATGTCGACCTCGCCCCGTCACTCACGTCGCCATGATGCCGACGGCGTGCATGTACCCGCTCAGGCGCAGGCTTCGACTGCTCCGCTGAGCGCACCCTCGGTGGAGCCGCCGGTGGTCACGTCGACCGAGAACTCGCCGGCGTTCAGCGCGGCGATCTGGTCGTCGGTGAGCTCGACGGAGCCCGCGGCTCCGCCGTCGGTGCCGCCGGTGGACTCCAGCTGCACCTCGTCATCACCGGTGTTCAGCGTCACCGCCGTCACCTCGGATTCCGTGCCTGCATACACGCAGGTGACCGTGAAGACGTTTCCGTCGAGCGATCCCTGGCACTGCGCCGCTGCACCACTGTCGCCAGATCCGGACATGAGCACGGTGTACTTGCTCGCGTCCGTGCTGCCGCTGCTGCCGCCCCCGGTGAGACCCTCGGTCAGGCCGCCGGTCAGTCCGCCGCCGAGCAGACCGCCGAGGCCGTCGTCGCCCAGGAGGCCGGAGGATTCGAGATCGAGCAGCTCAGACGTGGCGTCCTCGCCGAGCAGGCCGCCGACTCCCTCCGACCCGAGGAGGTCGGTGGACGGGTTCTCACCGAGGAGATCGGAGACCCCGCCCTCACCGAGCAGATCGGACCCGACGTCGCCTCCCAGAGGCCCGGAGAGGGACTCGAGGGTGTTGATGTTGTCCGTGATCTCCAGGACGTCCAGCACACCGGTGGGATTACCGCTGGAGACGTCGTTCAGCGCCGTCTCCCACAGCAGCCGCCACGTGTCGAAGTGATCGCCCGCGAAACCGACGTACTCCTCCATATCCAGCAGCGTCTCGGGAGTGACGCGCTCCAGGATGTCGGACGTATCGGTCGTCTTCCAGAGGTAGGTGGGATCGGTCAGCATCTCGGGCGAGGGTAGGCCGGGCATGATCAGGTCCGACATATCCGCCAGCTGCTCAACGGAATCGACGTTCAGACTCGTCAGATCATTGGTATCCATCGGAATACCGACGCCGCCACACGAGGTCAACAGCGTGACGTAATCAGTGCCGTGACCTTTCACGTGCGAAGGATTGAAAATCGGAATCCACCCCAGCGGGCCGCCGTAGACATCGATGACGGGCATCTCGGAGTTTCCGATTGCACCACTGGCCAGCGACAGCACGAGATTATCGTACGTGTCGTCGGTGTGGTATTCGTTCAGATGGGACGCACTCCCGAGGAGCGGGATGCCGTCCTCGTTGGACCACATGTGGTCCAGGAAGAACGTGCATGCATCGCCACCCCCCTCGTGTCCACCATGGCCACCGCCGCTTTCACCTTCGGCATGGGCGAGGGGAGCAGCGCTCAGCGCAAGGGCTGGAGCAGCGATCGCGGCTGCGATTCTCGCCCACCACTTTCGACCGAGTTTGATTGACATCTCGCGGACCTTTCCGTCGTATGCATGGGGTGCGGAGTGCGTCAGGAAGAACGGTGCATTGGCGCGCAGAAACACAAAGCTGAAAGCAGTCTGTGTCAAGCCTGACACAACACTGAACTTACGCGGCCGTTCACAGGCGGGTCAAGGGGTGCTCGAAAAAAATGCGGCCTCGGGAAGAACTCAGTCACATGTCCAGAAGTCCTTTGACCGTCCGGAGATGCCGTGTACCAGTCGATTCGCAACCCGTCCGGCACGTCCCCTGCGATGAGGCGCCGCGGTGCTCCACCCGTCGCCTCCTCCGCGCCATCTGGTCGCCCTCATCTTCGAGGTAGGGGTATCCGGGCTGCGGGGGCCACGCCGCTCTGCGTACGCTCGGCACCATGGACGGGATCTCTCGAGCACGCCACAGCGCCGGTTCCCGGCGTGGGCCGCGGCACAGTCCCATTAGAGCCCGGACAAGCGCGGAGGTCGCGACCACGTGACGTTCAGCCGGCCCGGGCAGGTCGGTAGGGTGCCCTCCGATGGAGATTCTCATGCCGGTCCTGTTCGTCCTGGTCTTCGTCGCCATCGTGGCCGCCGCCGTCGTCCTCATGACGCACAATCGTCGCCGCAAGGCAGCTGTGCTCCAGGGCTCGGGCACGGCCCTGGAGAGCCTCGCCGAGCAGTGGGGATGGGCCTATGTGCCCGAGGAGTCCGGCTTCGCGGACCGATTCACCGGCTTCCCCTTCAGCCAGACGGCCAGAGGGCGCATCTCGCGGGAGATGCTCCGCGGCACCTACTGCGGTCGGAGGCCGTGTGCCTGCTGTACATCCCGACCCCGATGGCCGTCGGCGAGCGCCGGACCTATCGGCGCTACTACCGGGTCTTCACTCTCCGGCTGGATCACGAGGTAGCGACGCTGCAGGTGACTCCGACGACGAAGGACGTCCGGCCCAGGGGCGACGACGCGCTGGCCCAGCAGGTCCCCTCCGAGGAGGTGCGTACGGCGGTCCATGAGCGCGGGCTGCCGATCCGGTTCGAGGGCGATGTGCTGATGACCTGGTTCGAGCAGAAACAGCCATTTGGCCCGGCCGCGGTCTAGGCCGGATTCACATATCTGGACGAGATCGCCGATCTGCTGCCCGAGGAGTTCGGCAGACCGCGCCACGCCTGGGGAACGCCGTCGGAGAAGAACGTCGCGACCATCACTCCCGGACGCTCTGGTTCCGAGACGCAATCGTGTCGACGGCCGGAACTGTCGAAGGATCGCCGCCGCAGCCGCGGCAGCGCAGGCGCAGCTGGTCGAGGGCACCGGCCTCGCGGGTTCCTGCCGCGGCAGAGAAGACGATCAGCGATTGATCCGTGTCCGGCAGCAGCAGCGTCTCGCAGTCCAGGGCGAGTGTGCCGAGGCGTGGATGGGAGACGGTCTTCGCCAATGAACGCTGGACGGTCGCACGCCCTTCCTCCCACAAGCTCCAAAATCGTTCGCTGCCGCTGATGAGCTCGTCGATCAGGGCGCGGAGATCCAGATCGTTCGGGTATCTGGACAGCGCGGTCCGCAGAAGACCGACGAACTGCTCGGCGGTCGCCTCGTCCTCATCCGGGGTGATCGCCACGCGAACGTCGGCGGTCCCGAGGAAACGCTGCCAGATGAGGTTGGGACGGCCCTCGGCGGGTCGCTGCAGGTCTCCGAGCAAGGCACAGCCGATGGGATTCTGAGCCAGCACGTCGCCCTTCGCCGAGACCACCAGCGCTGGGAGATCGGTGAGGCGGTGGAGCAGTCGCAGTACGCTCGCGCGCACTGACATCTCGACCCGACCGGCAAGCGGCGGAGCGCTGCCGGCGAGGCGGAAGACCAGGTCGCGCTCATCGCGCTCGAGCTGCAGAGCGGAGGTGAGCGACTCCAGGACCTGGTCCGACGGGCAGGATGCGCGCCCCTGCTCGAGCCGCACCACGTATTCGACGCTCAGGCCGGCGAGCTGCGCCACCTCTTCGCGCCGCAGGCCGCTGACCCGTCGCCGGGGGCCGGCTGGGAGCCCGACGTCCTGCGGGCAGAGGCGGGCCCGGGCTAAGGTGAGAATCTTGGCGAGTTCGGCACGGTCCATCGGCTCAGTCTCGCACTCACAATCCGCAACGGGCCCGGGCCCGCGATGGTGGTAGCGGCGCTCCTATTCTCAGGCGTGCCTGGATGACATGACTGCCGGCGAGCACAGTCGAGGCATGCACACCACACCGGATACATCAACCCCTCACGCCACCACAGTTCTGATCACCGGCGCCAACAAGGGCCTGGGCTACGAGACGGCCCGGCGCCTCGGCGAGCTCGGCTGGCGAGTCTTCCTCGGCGCACGGGACGAGACTCGCGGCCGAGCCGCCGCCGAGGCCCTCGCCACCGGCGGGGCCGACGTCACCTTCATCCCCCTCGACGTCACCTCCGACGAGTCCGCGGAAGCCGCCGTCACGGCCCTCGGCGCGCACACCGATCGCCTGGACGTCCTGATCAACAACGCGGGTATCACCGGCGAGAGCGTCGGCCCGCTGGACGAAATCCTCACCCCGGAGACCACCCTGCCGCAGCACCTGATCCCGGTCTTCCGAGTCAACGTGCTCGGGCCAGTTCGCGTCACCCATGCGTTCCTCCCCTTGCTGCGAGCCGCGGAGGACCCGCGGGTGGTGATGGTCAGCAGCGGCGCGGGGTCGCTGACGGTCGCGACAGATCCTTCCCGCCTCGAAGCCCAGGTGGGCCATCTGCTGTATCCCGTCTCGAAGTCGGCGCTGAACATGCTGACCGTGCAGTACGCAAACGGCATCCCCGACGTCCGGTTCAACATGGCCGATCCCGGCTTCACCGCGACCGACCTCAATCATCACCAGGGCAGCCAGACGGTCACCGAGGGCACCGACGCCATCGTCGAGCTCGCCGTCGCCTCCCCCGGACCCAGTCGGGCCTACCGCGACCGCAACGGCGTCGTCCCGTGGTGACGACGACTCCACGAGCACTGAAGGGATCGATGATGACCGACTCGCCCGTGCCGACCTATTCGGTGGCCGAGCGCACCCGTCGCTGGGACCTGCTGCGTGCCTTCATGCGCCGTGAAGGGCTCGACGCGATGCTCGTCGTCGGCGAGCACGAGGATGCCGGGCCTGCACCGTTCGCCTACGACGCGTGGATCACCAACGCTCGTGCAGGCACGACGGTGATCCTTCCCCGCGACGGCGACCCGATCGTGCTGCTTCCCATGGAGATGTTCACCAAGGACCACCGCGAATCCGCACGCCGGGGCGAGGCGATGTGGGTACCGCCGGAGAACCTGCGCATGCCCCGGGACTCCGCGGTGGTCGCCCGCACTCTCCACGAACTCGGGCTCGCTCGAGCGAGAATCGGCGTCATCGGGCTCGAGCCCTACCCGCCATGGCATCCCGAGGGGATCATCCCGTACGGCCTGTGGAACCCGCTGCTCCGCGAGTTCCCGGAGGTCGAGTTCACCCCCGTGGGGATGGCGGTGTCCCGACTGATCCTGCCGCTGGGTGCCGAGGAGATCGCCGTCGTGCGCCGCTCGGCCGAGATCGGCGATGCGATGGCGCGGGCCATGGTCGAGACTGCTGCGGTCGGTGTGCCGGAGAGCGAGGTGTACGCGGCGAGCATGGCAGCCGGCTATGCCCGGGGCACCACACCCGCGGCCATGCATTTCTGGTCAGGACCGGACCCGCTGGCCTCCGGTCTGCCGCCGTGGAGCTACCGACCTCAGACGCCGCGCACCCTGGCCGAGGGCGACATCGTCTCCGCGGAGGTATTCAGCAACATCGGTGGCCGGCATAGCCAGCACCAGGTCACCATCAGCCTCGCCGCACCGCATCCGGACCTGCTCCGTGCCGCGGACGTCGCCAGAGCGGTCTACGACGCCGCGCTGGGGGCGCTGCGTCCCGGCCGCAGCTTCGGCGAGGCGGTGGAGGACCTCCGTGCACCGTACGCCGACGCCGGAGGATGGGAGTTCGGACCCAGCATCCACACCCTGAACCCGATGATCGCGGCCGGTGGGTTCCCTCGCGAGACCAGCCGCCGCATGGCAGGCGCCGACGCGTACCCCTCAGAGCCCGACCACACCCCGACCATGAGCGCCGATATGCGCCTCGAACCCGGGATGACCTTCGCCCTCGAACCCAACTACGTGATCGGACGCCGACTGGCCTACCTCGGCGGCACCGTGATCATCGGAGACGACCGGCCGATCGAGCTGAATCCATACACCGCCCGGATCCTCGAGGCCGGGAGACCGTGAGCCGAATCAATCCTCCCGACGGATCCGACGGCCACGGAACGGCGTGCGGTGGCCCCTCGTGAGGACGGACCTGCACCTGTGGAAAGGAAGCATCGTGAGACAAGAGCCAGAAGCGGTCCAGCCGACCCCTGGAGGCACGACGAACCTGGGCGACCACCCCGTCGCGCGCATCGGATACGGAGCGATGCAGCTGGCGCACGCAGATGAGGCCACGGCGCACGCCATCCTGCGTCGCGCCGCGGAACTCGGCGTCAATCACATCGACACCGCATCGTTCTACGGCAACGGCAGGGTCAACCGGCTCATCCGTTCGGCGCTCGCGCCGTACCCGAGCGGCCTCGCACTGGTCAGCAAAGTAGGCGCCCGCTTCGACGCCGGCCACACCCCGACGACAGTACCGGCGCAGCGTCCGCACGAACTGCGCAGCGGCGTTGAAGTTGATCTGCGTGAGCTCGGCACCGAGCGCATCACCGTGGTGAACCTGCGCCGCATGGACGCCGGGCCGGGGTTCGTGGACGAGGGTGGTGGCGGCGTGCCGCTCGATGACCAGCTCGCCGAGCTCGTGGCCCTCCGCGATGAGGGGAAAATCGGCGCCATCGGCCTCAGCAATGTCAGCGCCGCCCAGCTGCAGGCCGCGCTGACGGCGGGGATCGTGTGCGTCCAGAACCTCTACAGCGTCCTCGACCGCCGGGACGAGGCGCTTCTGGTGATGTGCCGGAGGCACGACATCGCCTGGGTGCCGTTCGCTCCGCTCGGATCGGCCCTCGACCACATTCCCTCACCCACCGGGCATCCCGTGGTGAGGGAGATCGCCGTTCGCATCGGTGTCACATCCGCGCAGGTCAGCCTCGCATGGGTGCTCGCACACGCCCCGAACACCCTGCTCATCCCGGGCACCGGCAGCATCGAGCATCTGACCGAGAACATCGCCGCCGCCGACGTCCGCCTCTCGGCTGCCGACATATCGGCGCTCGACGCTCTCGCCGCGGACGCCACAACTCGCATCGGCTAGTCAGCATGGACCGGGCCGCGCTCGACCCCCTGACCCGCGAGGGCGGCAGCAATTTCTCGTGCCATCCCTTCCGTCACTCCTGAACATGTGTTTAGCATACTGATCATGCGTTCAGACCTCACGGCCCGCGCTCGAATCCGCGATGCCGCCCTCGAGCGCTTCGGCACCGAGGGCGTGGCGCGAGCGACCATCCGCGCGATCGCCGCCGATGCCGGTGTGTCCCCGGCGCTGGTGCTGCACCATTTCGGCTCCCGCGACGGGCTCCGCGCCGCATGCGACGCGTACGTCATCGAGACGATCCGCGGGGCCGCCGGCCGTGAGAGCCAGCTCAGCGACGTCGGTCGACTGGCGGCCAATCTGCAGGGCGCGACCGGGCTGCGCCGGTACCTCGCCCGTACCCTGATCGACGGCACGGCCGCCGCCAATACGCTGTTCGACGAGATCGTCGAGGTGACCGCGGCCGAGCTGGCCACCGGAGAAACCGCCGGCTGGGCGCAGCCGAGCTCGGACCCGCGAGCCCGGGCCGCCGTCTACGTGAGCTGGCTGCTGGCACCCCTGGTGTTCGGCGATCACCTCGCGCGTGCCTTCGGCGTCGACGACCTGCACTCCCCGGACGCCACCGTGCGCTACTCGCACGCGATGGTCGAGATGCTCACCCGTGGCGTCTTCACCGACGACGACGCCCTGCAGGCCTGGGACGCCCTGACCGATACTGCGACGCCCGATCCGCCCGCACCCGACGACGACCGCTCCCCCACCTGACCGCCTCCGTCGGCGAGGACCACGCCGCCCGCAGGCGTGGAGTAAGGACCGTGATGACCGACCTGCATCTGTCCGACCTGCTCACCACACGGGACCGCGACGCGTTCTGGGCCGAGATCGGCACCGAGCCGCCGGTCCGCCGCGCGTTCTACTTCGACCAGTCGCCCGTCTGGCTGGTCACCGGTTACGACGAGGCGACAGCCGTGCTGAAGGACCCTGCATCGTTCAGCAACGACATCAACACCCGGCAGGACACGGTGGACGTGGCAGCGGCTGCCGGCTTGCCCGATGACGTCGCGCCGTACATGACGGAGACCCTCGGCGCCTACGATCCCCCGGACCACGCCCGTTTGCGGCGCCTGGTCTCGCGAGCGTTCACCGTCCGGCGGGTGGAGTCCCTGCGACCCCGTATCCAGACCATCATCGACGAGCTGGTCGACGACTTCCCGGACGAGCCGTTCGACGTCATCGACCGCTTCGCCCTGCCCCTGCCGGTCCGAGTGATCTGCGAGCTGCTCGGTGTGCCGGACGAGGACGCCCCGCGCTGGCAGCAATGGTCGTCGGGCCTGACGGCGCCGGACCCGACCGTGATCGCCGACAGCGCCCGCGGCCTGGTCGCCTACATGTCCGAGCTGATCGAGCGCAAGCGCACGCACCCCGACGACGCTCTGCTCAGCGCGCTGATCGAGGTGCGGGAGTCCGACGGCGACCGGCTCAGCGACCGCGAGCTGATCTCGCTGTCGCTGACGTTGCTGCTGGCCGGGCACGAGACGACGGTGAGCGTGCTCAGCGAGGGCCTGCTGCTTCTGCTGACCCGGCCGGAGGAGCAGCGGCGCCTGCGAGGCGACCTCGACCAGGTGCCAGTCGCCGTGGAGGAGATGCTGCGGGTCGCCGGCCCGGCGGAGATCGCACCGATGCGCTACGCCAGGCGCGACGTCGAGGTCGGCGGCGTGAGGATCCCCGCCGGCGACGCAGTGCAGATCGTCTACGCGACGGCCAACCGGGATCCGCGCCGCTTCGAGGCGGCCGGCAGCACGGACCTCGCCCGTCAGGACAATCCTCATCTCGCCTTCGGCACCGGGATTCACTACTGCCTGGGGGCGTCACTGGCGCGTGCGGAGGCCGACCTGGCCTTCCGGACGCTGCTGACGCGGTTCGACGACCTGAGCCTAGCCACCGACGCCGACCAGGTGCGCTGGAAGCCGGGCATCGCGCGCCGGCTCGAGCACCTGCCGGTGACAGTGACCCGGGCCGCGAGGCCCCGCGGCTGGTGACCTGCACCGGAGACGGAGCAGTCCGCGGGAAGTCCGGGCCCGGGCGGATAGGTAGGGTGCCCTCCGATGGAGCTTCTCGTGCCGTTCCCCTTCGCCTTTGTCTTCGTCGCCATCGTGGCGGCTGCCGTGCTGCTCATGACGCGCGGCCGGCGTCGCGAGAGTGCGCTCCTCCAGGACTCGGACACGGCCCTGCACGACCTCGCCGAGCGGTGGGGATGGACCTATGAGGCCGAGGAGACCGGCTTCGCGGATCGGTTCACCGGGTTCCCCTTCAGCCAGACCGCTCGCGGCCGCATCTCGCGGGAGATGCTGCACGGCTCATTCCGTGTTCGCCAGGCCGTCTGCCTGCTCTACGTCCCGACGCCGATGACCGTCGGCGAGCGCCGGACGTACCGGCGCCACTACCGGGTCTTCACGCTCCAGCTGGCTCGCGAGGTGGCGACGCTGCAGGTAACTCCGACCGCGCGAGATGTCCGGCCGCGGGGCGACGAGGTGCTGGCGCAGCGGGTCCTCTCGGCGGAGGTGCGCACGGCGGTGCGCGAGCGCGGGCTGCCGATCCGGTTCGAGGGCGATGTGCTGATGACCTGGTTCGAGCAGAAGCACTCGTTCGGTCCGGTCGAGGTCGAGGCCGGGTTCGCGTACCTGGACGAGATCGCCGATCTTCTGCCCGAGGAGATCGGCGGAACCCGTCGTCGGCCCGGGTGACCGAACGCGATAGGCGCCACCATGGCGCATCAGTCGCGCTGCCTCCCGCCCCATGGTCGAGCGCGAGATCGTCGCGGATGAGGCCGGCTTCGTTCCCAGTCACGGACTGACTCTCGAACCGTGGCCTGATGCCGTCGCGGCAGCTTCGATAAGCAGCGGTATTCTGCGCGAAAGCGGCTGGCGCAGAACACGAACGTGCACTCCGACTATGACCGCTGGACACGTCAGCCGGCACCGACGAGGGTAGGCCCGGCGGACGCCCTCCGGCACGCCCTCGAGGAGCCGACATGGCGCAGTACATCATCTACTTCAACCAGCAGTGGGTGGGCGAGCACAGCCCCGAGTCGATAGCCGAGCGCGGCCGGCGGGCCCATGACGTCGTCGAGGAGATGAAGCGCGCTGGCGTCTACGTCGTCGCGGGCGGCGTCGACGAGAACCTCGACAACGCCTTCAGCGCGGACGACACGGGCGGGACCCTCGTGTTCACCGACGGCCCGTACCCAGCGCAGGATGCGCGCCTGGGCGGACTGACCGTCGTGGACGTGGCCGACGACGCTGCGGCGAAGCTGTGGGCTGGCAAGCTGGCCGAGGCATGCGGCTGGCCGCAGGAGGTTCGCCGGATCTTCTGACGCGTGCAGGCGCGTCGTCGATATCTCCGATCTGCCGCGATTCCGGCTGCACGTGCACACGGGGACATTCAGGACTGTCCGGGTCCGCGATCCGTGACCTTGTACGGTTCACCCTTCTGGTCATAGGTGATCCATTCGCCGACGGGCTCGCCGGCGTCGAAATGCCCTGAACGCTTGAGCGTCCCGTCCTTCCGGTACCACTCCCAGTACCCGACCGGTACATCGCCGTCGACCTTCCCCCGCGACCAGCGCGACGCTCCGTCCGCGTGATACTTGACGAAGTAACCATCGACGAACTCGGACTGCTTCTTCGGTTCAGCCATGCTCACATCATTCCACTGCCGGTACAGCGGTCTCGTGCCGTGGCAGCGTCTGCACCTTCGCGCAAAGGTGGTGGATCCGGGAATGCGCACTCGCGCGGGGTAACGGCCGGACGGCGCGCCCCGCGAGCAGCTGACCACGGGTCGAACACACGACACCGTCCCGGTCACCATGCACTGGGGCGACCGCGGCGGCGTGCGGCTCAGGAAGCGCGAGCACGGGACGTTGAACCGGAACTCCACCACGTTTCGGCACGGACCAGCCTCAGGAGAAGTGCATCTCGAGTGGCGTCGTCCGCGGCGTCGGATCGCTGCGAAGGCGGCCGTATGTGGCGACGTCGTCCCGCTCCCCATCGATCAGGAACTTACTGCGCTCTGTTCCCTCGTGCACGAAACCAGCGGCGCGCGCCACAGCGCCGGAGGCCGGGTTGTTGACACGGTGACCAAGTTCCAGACGTTCGAGCCCGCCCTCTTCAAGAGCCCAGTTCGCGACGGTCGCGGCAGCACGCGACATCCACCCGCGGCCGCGACCATCGGCGTGCATCCAATACCAGAACCAACCGTTTCGGTTGGACTCGTCCACGCCGATACTCACGAGACCGATGAGCCGATCATTCGCCACGACCGCCCACGGCCGTTGCGTCGAGGCTCCATCAAGCAGATGCGACACGTAGCGTTCCGCATCCTGGATCGTCGAGACATCCCCTTGACGCTGCATATCGGTGTTCGAGGCGAACCCCCTGCCGTCAGGCTGGCTGTGAGTCATGGAGGCGTAGCCGCGGTGTGGCCGCGTCAGGAGAGGAGAAGCCCGTGTCGATCAGCCCCGGCTATACCGAGGACGAGATCCGTGAGATGGTTTACCAC
>NZ_JBZXYT010000050.1:0-14934 GCF_059391765.1 Brachybacterium sp. SYSU DS0246
GCCCGCCCAGGACGAAGCGCCCGGAGGGATTGATGTGGACGGCGACGTCGGAGACGTCCAGCCCCAGGCCCGCGAGATCCTCCAGCACGGGCGCGATCACCACGCGCGAGATCGCCGGGGCCAGCTGGCCCTCCAGGTCGACCTCCTCGCTGTGCTGGGTCGAGACCACGATCGCCTCGACGCTGCGGGCCACGCCCTGCTCGTCGTACCCGATGGAGACCTGGGTCTTGCCGTCGGGACGGAGGTAGGGCAGGACCTCATCGCGGCGGGCGACGGAGAGATGGCGCACCAGGCGGTGAGCGGCGTGGATCGGCAGCGGCATCAGCTCGGGGGTGTCGTTGCAGGCGTAGCCGAACATGAGGCCCTGGTCACCGGCGCCGAGCCGTGCGAAGGCGCCGCCGGTCCCTGCGCCGTCCCGGCTCTCGACGGAGTTGTCGACGCCGGCGGCGATATCCGGGGACTGCGCGCCGATGGAGACCTCGATGCCGCACGAGTCCGCGTCGAACCCCTTGATGGAGGAGTCGTAGCCGATGTCCCGGATCACGTTGCGCACGATGGTGGCGACGTCGCTGTAGCCGGTGGTGCGGACCTCTCCGGCGACGTGGACGAGGCCGGTGGTCACCATCGTCTCGACGGCGACGCGGGCGCTCGCGTCCTGGGACAGCAGATCATCGAGGATGGCGTCGGAGATCTGGTCGCAGATCTTGTCGGGATGACCTTCGGTGACCGATTCGGAGGTGAAGGTGCGCAGCTCGCTGGAGGTCATGGGGTCCAGGATACGTCGGCGAACCGACCGGCCAGCTCGTCGAGGACCGCGTGGGCGACGGCGATCTTGCTGCCCGCGCTCTCCGCGATCTCCTCGCCCCGGCCGTCGAGGATCCGTACCGCGTTGTCCGCGCCGCCGAAGACGTCACCGCTGACGTCGTTGAACACGAGCAGGTCGGCTCCCTTGCGGCGCGCTTTCTCGCGGGCGAGCTCGAGGGAGCTGCGCCCCTCTCCCCCGGTCTCCGCGGCGAAGCCGATGATGACGGGGCGGGCTTCCTGCCCGCGTCGCTGCACGCTGGTGCGCAGGATGTCCTCGGTGCGGCGGAGGGCGAGGGCGGGCACGGAGTCCTCGTCGCCGTCGTCCTTCTTGATCTTCGACTCGGAGCGGTCGGCGGCGGTGAAGTCGGCGACGGCGGCCGCCATGATCAGCGCATCGACCTCGCTGCTGTGCTCGGCGATCACTGCGGCGAGCTCTGCGGCGCTGCCGGCGTCGAGGCGCCGTGCCCCGGGGGGCGTCTCGAGCTCGACGTTGGCGGCGGCCAGGCGCACGGTCGCGCCGCGGACCAGGGCGGCGTGGGCCAGTGCCCACCCCTGCCGGCCCGAGGAGTGGTTGGCGAGGAAACGCACCGGGTCCAGCGGCTCACGGGTGCCGCCGGCACTGATCAGGAGCTGGCGACCGGCGAGGTCGCGGCGCACAGCCCCGTGCGCATCCCGCGGAGCGGCGATCGCCGCGTGGGCGGCCTCCAGCAGTGCGTCGGGTTCGGGAAGGCGGCCGGGACCGGAATCCGGTCCCGTGAGACGGCCCACCGCGGGCTCGAGCACACTGACTCCCCGCTCACGGAGCACCTGCACGTTCTCGCGGGTCGAGGGGTGCTCCCACATCTCGGTGTGCATTGCGGGAGCGACCAGCACCGGGGTACGAGTGACCAGCAGTGATGCGGTCAGGAGGTCGTCGGCGCGACCGATCCGCAGCCGTGCCAGGAGGTCGGCAGTGGCGGGAGCGATCACCACCAGATCAGCGTCCTGGCCGACGCGGACATGGGCGACCTCGTCGACGTCCTCGAAGACGGAGGTGCGCACCGGGTGGTGGCTCAGGGCCTCCCAGGTGGCGGCTCCGACGAACTCGAGCGAGGAGGCGGTGGGCAGCACGCGGACGTCGGCCCCGGCAGCAACAAGACCGCGCACCAGGTGCGCGGTCTTGTACGCGGCGATCCCGCCGCCGACGCCCACGAGCACGCGAGCACCCTCGAGGGTGCGCACCACGCTGCTCATCGGATCTCCCGGCGGTGGGGCGGTCTCAGAAGGTGAGGTCGGTCGGCGGGATCTCGGGGGCGTCGTCGCCGAGCTTGAGCGGAGCCGGGGCATTCGGATCGGGCTCGTTGGCGGCGGCGTACTCCTCCTCGTCGACCTCGCGGACCGTCAGCAGACCCTCGTCGATCTCGCGCAGCGCGATCGACAGCGGCTTCTCCTGGTTGTCGACGTCGACCAGCGGGCCGACGAACTCGAGCAGACCCTCGGAGAGCTGCGAGTAGTAGGCGTTGATCTGGCGGGCGCGCTGCGAGGAGTACAGGACCAGGGCGTACTTGGAGTCGACGGTCTCGAGGAGACGATCGATCGGCGGGTTCGTGATGCCTTCGGGCTGAGCGACTGTTCCGGCCACGGATGTCCCTTCGTGAGTTTCGGCGTGCGACGGTCCAGGATACGCCCTGGACCCCGGTGCGGGCGAGGGGTCCGGCGCGCGGGCCGGGTGACCTCGCGCACCCCGGCGGTCAGTCGGACTCGTGCACGCCCAGCAGGGCGGCGAGCTCCGCGGTGGCGCGGGAGACGTCGTCGTTGATGATCGTGACGTCGAACTCGCTCTCGGCGGCGAGTTCGTCCCTGGCGGTCTCCAGGCGACGCTCGCGCTCCTCGGCGCTCTCGGTGCCGCGGCCCACGAGCCGCTGGACGAGGCTGTCCCAGTCCGGTGGCGCCAGGAACACGAAGCGTGCCTCGGGCACGGTGCGGCGGATCTGCCGGGCACCGGCGAGGTCGATCTCCAGCAGCACGGGGTGCCCGGCCGCCACGGCGGCGTCGACCGGGCCTCGCGGGGTGCCGTAGCGGTGACGACCGTGGACGCGGGCCCACTCGAGCATCTGGCCGGCCTCGACCAGCCGCGTGAACTCGTCCTCGTCCACGAAGTGGTAGTGGACGCCGTCGATCTCACCGGGGCGCGGCGGGCGCGTGGTGGCCGAGACGGAAAGCCAGATCTGCGGGTACCGCTCGCGGATCGCCGCGGAGACCGTGCCCTTGCCCACGGCGGTGGGGCCGGCCAGGACAGTCACGGGGGCCGGCACCGAGCCGGTGCCGGCCCCGTCGGACTGCGTCACTCGGAGAAGTGCGCGACGAGCTTCTCCGCCTGATGGGAGCCGAGGCCGCGGATCTTGCGGGACGGGGAGATGCCGATCTCCTCCATGATCTGCTGCGCCTTGACCTTGCCCACGCCGGGAAGGGCCTCGAGCAGAGCGGCGACACGCAGGCGCCCGACGACCTCGTTGCTCTCGGACTCGGAGAGGACCTTCTTGATCTCCTCGCCGCGGCGGCCGGCGCTGTCCTTGAGCCGCGCCTTGATGGCCGCGCGCTCACGACGAGCCTCGGCGGCCTTCTTCAGGGCATCGGCCCGCTGCTCAGGGGTGAGGGGAGGGAGAGCCACTGTTCTTACCTCTTGTTCTCTTGCTGGTGACGGGCGGGATCCGGGAGGACCTCGCGTGTGGGAAGAGCGTAACCCCAAAATCGTGGCGGAGCGCACTTCTGACACGCACAATCCCAGGTCCGGTGCAGATCGGGCCCTCCGCGACACGATTCGGGACGGTCCCGGCGGCGGTCCCGAGGCCTCGCCGCACGGGCCTGGGCGACCCGGTACGACTCAGGCGAACTGGGCGCTCAGATCGTCCGCGCGCCGGCGGAGATCATCCCTCGCGGGCCCCGCCGCGAGCAGGCCGCGGGAGAGCGAGACCAGCACGTGACCTGCGTTTTCTCCGAACACCTCGGACATCTGTGCAGGTCCGGCGCCCTGAGCGCCGAACCCCGGAGCGAGCAGAGGCGCCGACGGGGCGAGGCGGTCCAGTCCCAGTCGCCGGTACGCGTCGGCGACGGTCGCGCCGACGACCAGGCCGGCACTGCCCCACTCCCCCGTCGTGCCGCCGCCGATCGCCTCGGCGTGTCGCGCGATGACCGCCGCGACCGGCGTGTCCGCCTCGGTGATCGCGTGCTGGACCTGCGGCCCGTCCGGATTCGAGGTCAGGGCGAGCAGGAACAGTCCCTTGCCGTGCTCGGCGGCCAGGTCCGCGGCGGGGTCCAGGGATCCCGTCCCGAGGTAGGGGCTCACCGTGATCGCATCGGCCTCCAGGGGAGCCCCGGGCAGCAGGTGCGCCTGGGCGTAGGCCGTCATGGTCGACCCGATGTCGCCCCGCTTGACGTCGAGGATGCTCAGCAGGCCCCTGCTGCGGGCGTCGGCCAGCAGATCCTCGAGCACCGCGACGCCGGCGGATCCGTGCCGCTCGAAGAAGGCGGACTGCGGCTTGACCGCCGCGACCCGGCCATCCACGGCCTCCAGCACCGTCCTGGAGAACTCCGCCAGGCCCGCGGGGGAATCCGGCAGGCCCCAGGCCTCGAGCAGGCCCGCATGGGGGTCGATGCCCGCGACGATCCGTCCGCGCTCGGCGACGGCCTGCTGGAGGCGCGCGCCGAACCTCGGCGGGGCGGTGCTCATGCCAGCGCCCGCGCGGCGCGGCCGTCGAGCAGGTGCTGGGTGTGCGCCTGCAGGCTGCCGACCTCGAAGGGCTCGACCGGGCGGGCCTCGATGGCCTGCACCGCCGCCTGGAACTCCTGCAAGGTGGTGATCATCGGCACGTCCATGCTGGTCGCGGCCGCACGGATCGCGTAGCCGTCCACCCGCGCGTTGGATCCCGAGGGGGTGTTCAGCACCAGGGCGACGTCGCCGGCCTCGATGAGCTCGATGACGCTGGCCTCGTTCCCGGCCTCCGAGGCCTTGCGCAGCACCGTGCAGGGGATCCCGGACCGGCGCAGCACGCGGCCGGTGCCAGCCGTGGTGAGGATGTCGAAGCCGAGCGCGGCCAGGCGCGCCACCGGCAAGGCCAGGGAGCGCTTGTCGCGGTCGGCGACCGAGACGAACACGGAGCCGGCCGTCGGCAGGCCCTGGCCCGAGATCGCCAGCTGCGCCTTGGCGAACGCGAGCGGGAAGGTCGCGTCCAGGCCCATCACCTCGCCCGTGGAGCGCATCTCGGGGCCGAGCACCGAGTCCACGGCGTGGCCCTCGCGGGTGCGGAAGCGCTTGAACGGCAGCACTGCCTCCTTGACCGCGATCGGGGCGTCGTCGGGCAGCTCGGTGCCGTCGCCCTGGGCGGGCAGCACTCCGCCGCGGCGCAGGTCCGCGATGGAGGTCCCGGCCATGACCAGGGCCGCGGCCTGGGCCAGTGGCACCCCGGTGGCCTTGGCGACGAAGGGCACGGTCCGGGAGGCGCGTGGGTTGGCTTCCAGGACGTACAGGATGCCCTGGGAGAGGGCGTACTGGACGTTGAGCAGCCCGCGCACGCCGACGCCCGCCGCGATCCCGCGGGTGGACTCGCGGATGCGCTCGAGCATCTCGTCGCCGAGGGTGATCGGCGGCAGGGTGCACGCGGAGTCGCCGGAGTGGATGCCGGCCTCCTCGATGTGCTCCATGATGCCGCCGACGTAGAGCTCCTCCCCGTCGTACAGGGCGTCGACGTCGATCTCGATGGCGGTGTCCAGGAAGCTGTCGATGAGGATCGGGGCCTCGGCGCGGCCGCCGTCGGGCAGGTTCCGGCTGACGTAGTCGACCAGGCCCTGCTGGTCATAGACGATCTCCATGCCGCGCCCGCCGAGCACGTAGCTCGGGCGGACGAGGACGGGATACCCGATGGCCGCGGCGACCTCGCTGGCATCGCTGAGAGCCCAGGCCGTGCCGTACGGCGGGGCGGGCAGGCCGGCGTCGGAGAGGACGGCGCCGAAGTGGCCGCGGTCCTCGGCGAGGTCGATCGCCGAGGGGCTGGTGCCGATGATGGGCAGCCCGGCCTCCTCGAGACGGCGGGCCAGGGACAGCGGGGTCTGCCCGCCGAGCTGGACGATGACGCCGGCGACGGGGCCGGCGGCCTTCTCCGCCTCGTACACCTCGACGACGTCCTCGAAGGTGAGCGGCTCGAAGTAGAGACGGTCGGCGATGTCGTAGTCCGTCGAGACGGTCTCGGGATTGCAGTTGATCATCACCGTCTCGTACCCGCCGCCGGGCAGGTCCCGGTCCCCGAGGGCGATCGCGGCGTGCACGCAGGAGTAGTCGAATTCGATGCCCTGGCCGATGCGGTTGGGCCCGGAGCCGAGGATGAGCACGGCGGGCCGTTCGCGGGGTTCGACCTCCGTCTCCTGGTCGTAGCTCGAGTAGTGGTACGGGGTGCGCGAGGCGAACTCCGCGGCGCAGGTGTCGACCGTCTTGAACACGGGGTTGATCCCGAGGGCTTCGCGCACGCCCTTGACCACGTCTCCGTGCTGACCGCGCAGCCGGCCGATCTGATCGTCGGAGAGCCCGTGGCGCTTGGCCAGGCGCAGCAGCTCGGCGTCCAGCACCGGGGAGCCGCGCAGCTCGGCCGCGATCTCGGCGACCAGCAGCATCTGGTCCAGGAACCACCGGTCGATGGAGGTGGCCTCGACCAGGGCGTCCACGGTCTCGACCGGATTCACCACCCCCTCGGCGGCGGCCCACAGGATCCGCGAGATCGCCACCAGGCGGGTGTCGGTCGCGGTGCGCGTGGTCTCGATCAGCTCGGCCACCTCGGAGATCGACGGCGGCTCTCCCTCGTAGCTCGGTGCGGCGCCCTTGACGTCGAGGGATCGCTGCGCCTTGCCCAGGGCCTCGGTGAAGTTGCGCCCCAGCGCCATGGCTTCACCGACGCTCTTCATGGTGGTGGTCAGCGTCGGGTCGGCGGCGGGGAACTTCTCGAACGCGAACCGCGGGACCTTGACGACCACGTAGTCCAGGGCGGGCTCGAAGCTCGCCGGGGTGGTGCCGGTGATGTCGTTGCGGATCTCGTCCAGGGTGTAGCCGATGGCCAGGCGCGCGGCGATCTTCGCGATCGGGAACCCGGTGGCCTTGGAGGCGAGGGCCGAGGAGCGCGAGACGCGCGGGTTCATCTCGATCACGACGATGCGACCGGTCTCGGGATGGGTCGCGAACTGCACGTTGCAGCCGCCGGTGTCGACGCCGACCTCGCGGATGATGCCGATGCCGAGGTCGCGCAGCTTCTGCAGCTCCACGTCGGTGAGGGTCAGCGCGGGGGCCACGGTCACGGAGTCGCCCGTGTGCACGCCGACCGGGTCGACGTTCTCGATGGAGCAGACGACCACGCAGTTGTCGTGGTGGTCGCGCATGAGTTCGAGCTCGAACTCCTTCCAGCCCAGGATCGACTCCTCCAGGAGCACCTCGGTGGTCGGCGAGTAGTGCAGGCCGTCACCGGCCATGCGCCGCAGGTCCTGCTCGTCGTAGGCCATGCCGGAGCCGAGGCCGCCCATGGTGAAGCTGGGACGCACCACCATCGGGTACCCGAGCTCCTCGGCGGCGGCCACGCACTCGTCCATCGTGTGGCAGATCCGCGACCGCGCGGATTCGCCGCCGACCCGCTCGACGACCTCCTTGAACTGGCTGCGGTCCTCGGCCTTGTTGATCGCGTCCAGGCTCGCGCCGATCATCTCGACGCCGAACTCCTCGAGGACACCGTTCTGGGCGAGGGACATGGCGGCGTTCAGCGCGGTCTGCCCGCCGAGGGTGGGCAGGATCGCGTCGGGTCGCTCAGCGGCGATGATGGAACGGATGATGTCCGGATCGATGGGCTCGACGTAGGTGGCGTCGGCGATGCCGGGGTCGGTCATGATCGTCGCCGGGTTGGAGTTGACGAGGATGACTCGCAGGCCCTCCTCGCGCAGCACCCGGCACGCCTGGGTGCCGGAGTAGTCGAACTCGGCGGCCTGCCCGATCACGATCGGCCCGGAGCCGATCACGAGGACGGAGGAGATGTCGGAGCGACGGGGCATCAGGACTCCTTGTGTGCGTTGTCGGCGGCCTCAGCGGACCGGACCGGCTGGACGGGGCGGCCGTCCCGGTGCTGGGCGACCACCTCGGCGAGGCGATCGAAGAGGTAGGAGGCGTCGTGCGGGCCGCCCGCCGCCTCGGGGTGGTACTGGACGGAGGAGACGGGACGGTCGAGGCAGCGCAGCCCCTCGACGACGTCGTCGTTGAGGCCGACGTGGGAGACCACGACGCGGCCGTAGCGACCGCCTCCGTACGGGGCGACGTGCTCGCCCTCCAGGGGGACGTCCACGGCGAAGCCGTGGTTGTGGGCGGTGATCTCGACCTTGCCGGTCTCGCGATCCAGCACGGGCTGGTTGATGCCGCGGTGGCCGAACTTCAGCTTGTAGGTGTCGAAGCCCAGCGCCCGGCCCAGCAGCTGGTTGCCGAAGCAGATCCCGAAGAACGGGAGATCGGCGTCCAGGACGCCGCGCAGCAGCTCGACCTGGTCCTCGGCGGCGGCGGGGTCGCCCGGGCCGTTGGAGAAGAACACCGCGTCGGGCTCGAGCGCCAGCAGGTCCTCCAGGGTCGTGGTCGCCGGCAGCAGCGCCACCCTCATCCCGCGGGCGAGCATGCTGCGCGGAGAGGCACCCTTGATGCCGAGATCGACGGCGGCGACCGTGCCGATCGCCTCGCCCTCGGGCTCGAGGACGACGGGCTGGGCGATGGTCACCTCGTCGACGAAGCTGGAGCCGCTCATGGAGGGCTGTCGGCGGACCTGCTCGAGGAGCTCCTCCTCGCCGGCCTCCAGCGCGTCACCGGAGAAGATGCCTCCTCGCAGCGACCCGGTATCGCGCAGCAGGCGGGTGAGCATGCGGGTGTCGATGTCGCAGATGCCGACGATGTCGCTGCCGACGAGGAGCTCGTCCAGGGACTGCTCGGCGCGCCAGCTGGAGGACAGCCGGCTCGCGTCGCGCACGGCGTAGCCGCGCACCCACACCCGCCGCGACTCCATGTCCTCGGCGTTGGCGCCGGTGTTGCCGATGTGCGGAGCGGTCTGGACCACGATCTGGCCGGCGTAGGAGGGGTCGGAGAGGGTCTCCTGGTAGCCGGTCATGCCGGTGGCGAAGACGACCTCGCCCAGACGGGCGCCGCGCGCGCCGTAGGCGCTGCCGCGCAGGACGGTGCCGTCCTCGAGGATCAGCAGCGCGCGGTCGCGCCGTGCGGCGCGGGAGGGTGTGCCGGAGGGGGCGGTCGCGGGCGCGGGCGGGCCGGCCCTGTGGGAGGTGGGGGCAGTCATGAGTGCTCCTTCCGGGAGAGCAGGAGGTCGTGGTCGGCGCGGCGAGCGAGACGCAGACCGGTGTCGAGGAGCTGGTCGCCGAGGCGCCAGCGGAGGATGAGGATGCCGTCGCCGCCGATGAACTTGCCGGCCATGCCGGGGCCGGCGGTGACCTCGTCGACGGAGGCCGCGGGGATCGTCACGGCGGGCACGCCGCGGCGGGCGATGTGCCAGGTGCCGGTCTCGGAGACGCTCACCTGGGCGGCGGAGCGCTGGCCGAGGCCGTGGGCGACGACGCGCTCGAGGGGCTGCCGGGCGAGGACGGTGTCGACGTACACGGCCTCGAACGGGCCCAGCTCCACCTCTTCCCCGAGCTCGGCGAGCGGGGCTCCGGACGGGACCGGCAGGTGCTGCTGGGAGCGGCCGCGGCGTCGCCACCCGCGCGCCATCCCCAGCAGGATCAGGGCGAACAGGGCGGCCAGGAGCAGGACCGGGACGAGCTGGTCCATCAGTGCTCCACCACGATGCCCTCACGCACCGTGGCGCGGCCGCCCAGCACGGTCAGCCGGTTCCGACCGGGCAGCTCGAGCCCGGCGAACGGGGAGTTGCGGCTGCGCGAGGCGTGCTCGGCCGGATCGGTGACGCGGACCGGCCGGGGGTCCCACACCAGGACGTGGGCCGGAGCGCCGGCCTCGAGCGGGCGGCCCTGGTCGTCGTCGCGGCCGATCTCGGCGGGCTTCTCGGACAGCACGCGGGCCACGTCGCGCCAGCTGAGCCGGCCGGTCTCGACCATGGTGGCCTGGACCAGCGAGAGCGCCGTCTCCAGCCCGGTCATGCCCATCGCGGCCTGGTCCCACTCACGGTCCTTCGCATCGCGGGGATGCGGGGCGTGGTCGGTGGCGACGATGTCGATCGTGCCGTCGGCCAGGCCCTCGCGGACGGCCTCGACGTCCTCGGCGGTGCGCAGGGGCGGGTTGACCTTGAACACGGCGTCGAACTGGCGCACGTTCTCGTCGGTCAGCAGCAGGTGGTGCGGGGTCACCTCAGCGGTCACGGCGATGCCGCGCTGTTTGGCCCAGCGGACGATGTCCACGCTGCCGGCGGTGGAGAGGTGGCACACGTGCAGGCGCGAGCCGACGTGCTGGGCCAGCAGCACGTCGCGGGCGATGATCGACTCCTCGGCGACGGCGGGCCAGCCGGAGAGGCCCAGCTCGGCGGAGACCACGCCCTCATGCATCTGGGCGCCCTCGGTCAGCCGCGGATCCTGCGCATGCTGGGCGATCACCCCGTCGAAGCTCTTGACGTACTCCAGAGCGCGGCGCATCAGCACGGGATCGTGCACGCACTTGCCGTCGTCGCTGAACACGCGCACGGAGGCGGCCGAGTTCGCCATCGCGTCGAGCTCGGCCAGCCGCTGACCGGCCAGCGCCACGGTGACCGCGCCGACGGGGCGCACGGAGCACCAGCCGGCGTCCTCCCCGCGGCGCGCGATCTGCTCGACGACGCCGGCGGTATCGGCGACCGGCGTGGTGTTGGCCATCGCGTGCACGGCGGTGAACCCGCCGCGGGCGGCGGCACGGGTGCCGGTCTCGACGGTCTCGGCCTCCTCCCCGCCGGGTTCGCGCAGGTGGGTGTGGAGATCCACGAGGCCGGGCAGCACGATGCACCCGTCGGCCTCGATCACCTCGGCGCCCTCGGGGGCCGGGAGGTCGGTGCCGACGGCTTCGATGAGCCCGCCGGTGAGGAGGATGTCCTGGACGTCCTCCCCGTAGGGGCGGCCGCCCCGGATCAGCAGCGGGGCGGCCTCCGCGCCGGCGGAGCCGATCCCGGCGGTGGGTGCGGCGGTCTCAGTTCTCACGGGGCGCCTCCCGGGCGTCGGTGGCGAGCAGGTGGTAGAGAACGGCCATGCGCACGAACACGCCGGAGGCGACCTGTTCGACGATGACGCTGCGCGGGGAGTCGGCGACGTCCCCGGCGATCTCGAAGCCGCGGTTCATCGGGCCGGGATGCAGGACGATCGCGTGCTCCGGCAGCGCGGCGGCCCTCGCCGTGGTCAGTCCGTAGCGGCGGGAGTACTCCCCCTCGGTGGGGAAGAAGCCGCCGCCGACCATGCGTTCGCGCTGGACGCGCAGCATCATGACGGCGTCGGGTCCGGTGGCCAGGGCCTCGTCGAGGTCGTAGGCGACCTCGCAGGGCCAGGCCGAGCCGCCGACGGGCACCAGGGCGGGCGGGGCGACCAGCGTCACCCGCGCCCCCAGCAGCGTCAGCAGCAGCACGTTCGAGCGGGCCACGCGGGAGTGGAGGATGTCGCCGACGATGACGATGTGGCAGCCGTCCAGGCCCGCGGTGGGATCTCCGGGACGCAGGTGGCGGCGCAGGGTGAAGGCATCGAGCATCGCCTGGGTGGGGTGCTCGTGCGCACCGTCCCCTGCGTTGACGATGGGCTGATCGATCCAGCCGGCGTGGGCCAGCAGGTGGGCCGCGCCGGAGGATCCGGAGCGCACCACGACCGCGTCGGCCCCCATGGCCTGCAGAGTCAGCGCCGTGTCCTTGAGCGACTCGCCCTTGGAGAGGCTCGAGCCCTTGGCGGAGAAGTTGATGACGTCGGCCGAGAGCCGCTTCGCGGCCGCCTCGAAGCTGATCCGGGTGCGGGTGGAGTCCTCGAAGAAGAGGTTGACCACGGTGGTGCCCACCAGGGTGGGCAGCTTGCGGATCGAGCGGGACTGGGTCTCGGCCATGTGCTCGGCGGTGGCCAGCACGGCGGTCGCCTCGGCGCGGTCGAGGTCGGCGATGGAGATGAAGTGCCTCATGCCCGTCCCTCCCCCGCTGCCGCACGGACGATGTCGACCGCGTCCTCCCCGTCGGTCTCGGCGAGCTGGACGTGCACGCGCTCGCTGCGGGAGGTGGGGAGGTTCTTGCCGACGTGGTCGGCGCGGATGGGCAGCTGCCGGTGCCCGCGATCGACCAGGACCGCGAGGCGGACGGCGGACGGGCGGCCGATCGCGCCCAGCGCGTCCAAGGCGGCGCGCACGGTGCGGCCGGAATACAGCACGTCGTCGACCAGCACGACGGTGCGGCCGTCGATCCCGGCACGCGGGATCCTCGTGGGGCTGGGGGCGCGGGTCGGGTTGTGGCGCAGATCGTCGCGGTACATCGTGATGTCGAGACTGCCGGCGAGGTCGTCGACCGGGCGCTGGTCACCCTCGGCCCGGGTGATCTGCTGCGCGAGTCGCTCGGCCAGCGGGACCCCGCGATGCGGGATGCCCAGGAGCACGAGGTCGTCGGCCCCGTGGCCGCTCTCGAGGATCTCGTGGGCGATGCGCGTCAGGGCCCGGCGGATCTCCTCCGCCCCGAGCACCCGGGAGCGCTCTGCCTCGCGGAGGTCCGCGGGGCTCGTGTCGTCGTCATGCATGGGTGTTCTCCCTTCCACGCCTCACGGGACGTGTCGTTAAAGGGTGTGGTGCTCGTGCGAGCTGTGCCGAGTCTAAGCGGGATCGGCCGGGCGCCGCGCGCGGGACCGCCCCTCGGACGCCGCGCCCGAGTCGCCGGGCCAATCCGTCCGGGAGCCTCGAGCGGTGCGCTGTCCGTCCCTGTCGGAGGCCTGCGCCTGTCGGGGGTCGGCGGCCCCGTCAGCTGACCAGTCCGCGGACGTCGACCAGGCGCTGCAGCAGCCCGTTGACGAACCGCGGGGAGTCGTCGGTCGAGAGCACCTCGGCGATCTTGGTGTACTCGCCGATGATCGCGCCGCGACCTGCCTCCTCCTCGCCGTAGAGCACCTCGGCGGCTCCGAGGCGGAGCACGGCCCGGTCCACGGCCGGCATGCGGTGCAGGGGCCAGTCACGCGAATGCGTCGCGAGGTCCTCGTCGATGTCGACGGCGTAGGGCGCGTACAGCTCCACCAGATCCCGCGCGCGCTGCGGGAGCGGGGTCTGCGCGGCGGTCACCCGCAGCCGTTCCTCGAGCACATCGAGCACGTCCAGCTGCCGGGCGTCGGCCTCGAACAGCACGTCCAGGGCACGGACCCGGTCGCGGGAGCGGCCGTGGAGGCGGTCGGTGCGGGCGGGGATGGTGCGCTCGAAGCTGAACTCCTCCCCCTCCCGCGCGGGGAGAGGGAGGCCGGGGTCCCGAGAAGCTCCGGGCTCCTCAGAGGTGGAACCTGGGGTCACTTGACGCGCTCGAGGTATTCGCCGCTGCGGGTGTCGACCTTGACCTTGTCGCCCTGATTCAGGAACAGCGGCACCTGGATCTCGCGGCCGGTCTCCAGCGTCGCGGGCTTGGTGCCGCCGCTGGAGCGGTCGCCCTGCAGGCCGGGCTCGGTGAACTGGATCTCCATGACCACCGACGGGGGCAGCTCCACGAACAGCGCGTTGCCCTCGTGGAAGGCCACCACGACGTCCTGGCCCTCCATCATGAAGTCCTTGGCGTCACCGACGATCTCCGGCGTGAGGCTGGTCTGCTCCCAGTTCGAGGTGTCCATGAAGACGTACATCTCGCCGTCGATGTAGGAGAACTGCATGTCGCGTCGGTCCACGGTCGCCGTCTCGACCTTCACGCCGGCGTTGAAGGTCTTGTCGACCCCCTTGCCGGACATGACGTTCTTCAGCTTGGTGCGCACGAAGGCCGGGCCCTTGCCGGGCTTGACGTGCTGGAACTCGACAACGCTCCACAGCTGCTTGTCCAGAACGAGGACCATCCCGTTCTTGAGGTCGTTCGTCGTCGCCATGAGTCTCCTCGGTAGTCGTCGGGGCCCGTCAAGGATAGCGCGCAGGCAGGCACCCGCCGGGCGAGACGGGCACGCTCAACGGGCCGACGTGAGGTCGATCATGCTCAGCAGGCGTATCGCCAGCGGGTGCGCGGCGTGCTCCTCCCGCCAGCCGCTGGTCTTCACCGCCCGCGAGACGGTCTGCTGGGTGACCCCGAGGCGCTGGGCCAGCTGGGCCTGCGTCGCACCGGGATGCTCCCTCAGGGCGCGCACAGCTTCCCACTGGCCGCGGTTGCGGGTACGGATCATCCACCCGATCAGGCGCAGCACGGCCTCGGCGTCCTCGGCGGTCTCGCGGTGGCGCGCATCGGCGGCCCGTACGACGACGGGGACGCTCGAGGTGGTGCGGGCGGATCGCACCGCGCCGGCAGCGGCATCGACCGCTGGGCCCGCGACCGCGCGGACCGATTCGGGCAGGGGCTTCTCGATCGCTCCGACCCCGAGACCGATCGCCCAGTCCCCGTCCTCGCGGGCACGCAGCAGTGCCTCCAGGGCGGCGTCGGCCCGAGCAGCGAGGGCGAGCACGTCGGGGCCAGAGGTGCGCTCGGCGGGCAGCGCGAGGGGGATGGGCTCGAGCGATTCGAGCAGTGCGGGGACCGGGTCGGTGCTCGAACGGGCGCGCAGCGCCTCGCCGGAGAACGACAGGACGAACATGGGCTTCCACCACCTGATCCGGGGTCTCCGTCGCGTCCGCGATACCGGACGGTGACTACGCCGATTACGACTGTTCCCGAGAGTACAGCGCTTTGACGCAGAATCCCCGAGACCAGCCGGAACACGCCGAGAGGCCGGGACTGTGCCGGGTCGGTCCCGGGCATCGGGACAGGAAATCTCCACGTGGCCGATCTGCCACCGGCACTGGCACGAACAGCACCGGCACTAGCACTGGCACTGGCACTGGCACTGGCACTGGCACGAACATGTAGCTCACGGGCGTTGTCAAGCTGGTTGGAGTCAGTGGCTGTTCTGGGTCAGGCTGTTTGCACGAGGTGGTTGATCCCGACCGTAGCTGGTGGGGACGGCGTTTTGGGTTTTGCTCGGAAGCGCTCGGGATGG
>NZ_JBZXYT010000051.1:0-13183 GCF_059391765.1 Brachybacterium sp. SYSU DS0246
CCCCCCCCCCCCCCCCCCCCCCCCCCCCCCCCCCCCCCCCCCCCCCCCCCCCCCCCCCCCCCCCCCCCCCCCCCCCCCCCCCCCCCCCCCCCCCCCCCCCCCCCCCCCCCCCCCCCCCCCCCCCCGCTCTCCTTGCGCAGAAAGATCCGGCCGAGGCGGCGGTGCGCGAGCGCCTTGAGCGCCGCACGCGCCAGATTCTCGACGCGCCCAGAAACGGCCCGGACCCGGAGGCCATCGAGCGTGAGAAGGCGGTCGTGCACGAGTGCCGCTATCTGATGCGGCTGCTGTCCATGCGCCGGCGATCGGCCGGGGAGCTGCGTGACCGCCTCGGCCAGCGAGAGGTTCCCGCGGCGATCGCCCATGAGGCGATGGCCCGTATCGAGCGGGCCGGACTGCTCGATGACATCGCCTTCGCCCACGAATGGGTCCAGCAGCGCCGCACCCTGCGCGCACTGGGTGACGAGGCGCTGCGACGCGAGCTCGAGGACCGGCGTGTCGCCGCGGCGGACATCGACGCGGCGCTGGCCGCAGGAGAGAGCGACGAGGAGGCGCGGTGCCGAGACCTCGTGCGCTCGCGCCTGGGCGATCGCGACCGGGAACGGCTGCGCACCGAGAGGGACGGAAGCCACCGGCGCCGGTTGTCGAGGCGGCTGGACGCCCTGCTCACCCGCAAGGGCTACCCCGGTGACCTCGCGGTGCGAGTGATCGCCGGCGAGCTGCGTGCCGCCGCCGAGTAGTACCGCGGGCCCGGTGGTACCGCGAGGAGACGTCGGCTCAGTCCGGGACCTCTGCCGCCCCGGTGACCCGCGCGGGAGCCTTCCGCGCCAGGCTGCTGCGGTGCTGAACCCACACTGCCACCCGTGACAGCGTGATGTTCAGCGCGATGTAGATGGCCGCGCCCACCGCGAGCAGCGGCAGGAGGTACGCCGCGTTGGTCAGGGCGTCCGAGACCCGACTGACCCCTCGCAGCAGTTCGGCGTAGCCCACGATGTAGCCCAGCGAGGAATCCTTGACCAGCACCACGCCCTGAGCGATGAGCGAGGGCAGCATCATCCGCACGGCCTGAGGCAGTTGGATGTCGCGGTAGATGAGCATCGGGCCCATCCCCACCGACTGGGCCGCCTCCGTCTGTCCCTTGGGCAGGGCGGTGATGCCGGCCCGCAGGATCTCCGCGAAGACGGCGCTGTTGTACAGCACGAGCCCGAACACGACGGCCATCAGCGGCGTGGCCCCGGGCAGCACCAGAATGCCGAAGAACATCACCAGCACGACCGGCAGGCCGCGGAAGATCTCGATGATCCCGGTCGCCAGCCACCGCAGCGGAGCGATGGGGGAGGCTCGCACCGAGACCAGCACCACCGCCAGCAGGGCGGCCAGCGGCAGCGCTATCACCGCTGCCAGCAACGTATTGCCCAGCCCGCGGAAGATCGCCTGCCAGACATGGCGGGTCTCGAAGCCTGCGAAGTTCGTCGGGACGTCGACCAGTACGGCCCAGCGGTCGTCGAACACCCCATTGAGGTACAGGCGGTAGGCGAACAGGCCGGCGCCCACGAGCAGCACCACCGTGAGGACCCCGGAGATGAGGCGGGACCGCCGCCTCTCCGCAGGGCCGGCGACGTCGTACAGGACGGGTCCGGTCGTCATCGGGCGAACGCCACCTTCCGCTCGAGGTGTCCTGCCAGTTGGCCCAGCGGGATGCAGATGATCAGATAGCACGCGGCCACGCCGACCAGGATCGCGATGACATCGGCCGAGTAGACGTTGGTCAACCGGCGGGACATCGCGAACAGCTCCAGCACGCTGAAGGCCCCGGCGACCGACGTGTTCTTCACCAGAGCGATGAACACGCTGATCAGCGGCGGGATGGCGGTGCGGAAAGCCTGGGGGAGCACGACGATGCTCAGGTTCTGCGTGAACGACATGCCCAGCGATCGGGCCGCCTCGGCCTGGCCCACCGCGACCGAGTTGACGCCCGAGCGCACCGCCTCGGCGACGAAGGCCGAGGTGTAGCACGACAGCGCGATGACGGCTGCCGTCTTGTACCCGAACGTGAAGCCCATCGACGGGGTCACGAACACATAGAAGAAGAACACGATCGTCAGCGGCGTGTTCCGTAGGAACTCCGTGTACCCGGTGGCCAGGGCGCGCAGCGGAGCGTACGGGGAGACCCGCATTCCGGCGATGACGGTCCCGGCCACCAGCGAGATCAGGCCGGCGAGCACGGCCAGCGTCAGCGTCGTGCTGAAGGCGGTCCACAGCATGTCGCGTTCGATGACGAACGTATCCACGGGCAGCTCCTGGCAGGGGCGTCGGGCCGGCTCAGGACGAGCCGGCCCGACGGGGGACGAGGGGGGATCTGGGCGGTCGGGCGCTCAGTAGCGGTCGACCTCGGGCGGTTCGGGAGTCGGCAGCACGCTGCCTGCGGTCTCCTCCCAGGCGGTCTGCCAGGAGCCGTCCTTGTAGGCGGCCTCCAGCGTGTCGTTGAGGAAGCTGCGGAAGTCGTCATCGCCCAGAGCCAGGCCGATGCCGTAGGGCTCGTCGGTGAAGGTCTCTCCGTCGTTCACCAGTTTCAGGTTGTCCGGATCCTGCTCGACGAAGCCCGCCAGGATCACGTTGTCCGTGGTCACCGCCTCGACCTGACCGTTGGTCAGGGCCGTGACGCAGTTGGAGTACGTGTCGAAGGTCTGCAGCTCGGCGTCGGGGTGGTTGTCGCGGATGTACTGCGCCGGCGTGGAGCCCTCCACGGAGGCGACCGTCTTGCCGGCAAGCGAGTCCTCCCCGGTGATGTCCTCGTTGTCGGCGAGGACCATCAGCGCCTGGCCGGCGACGTAGTACGGCCCGGCGAAGTCCACGACTTCCTTGCGCTCGTCGGTGATGGAGTAGGTCGCCACGACGATGTCGACCTGCCCGCCCTCGAGGAAGGGTTCACGGTTCGCGGAGACCGTCTCCCTCCATTCGATGTTCTCGGGATCGATGCCGAGGGCGCCGGCGACGATCTTGCCGATCTCGACGTCGAAGCCGACCGGATCGCCGTCGGGCCCGGCCTGGCCGAACAGGGGCTGGTCGAACTTGGTGCCGATCGTGATGCTGCCGGCCTCCGCGAGGGCGGCCATGGTCGAGCCCTCGGGGAAGTCACCGGCGGCGACGTCCTGGACCTCGGGCTCGCCGCCGCTCTCGCCGCTGCCGCCGCAGGCCGCCAGGGTGGCGGCGGCGACGGTGCCGGCCGTGCCGGTCAGGAAGAGGCGTCGGTTCAGGGACCTGCTCATGATGTTCTCCTTCGAAGGGGCGTGGGCGATGCGGTCAGTGGTCGAGGATCTTGCCCAGGAAGTCCCGGGCACGGTCGGTCTGGGGAGCGGAGAAGAACTCCTCGGGCGTACGGACCTCGAGGATGCGTCCGGCATCCATGAACACGACTCGGTCCGCGGTGCGGCGCGCGAAGCCCATCTCGTGGGTGACGACGATCATCGTCATGCCGTCCTGGGCCAGTCCCGTCATCACCTCGATGACCTCACTGATCATCTCGGGGTCGAGCGCCGACGTGGGCTCGTCGAAGAGCATCACCTTCGGGTTCATGGCCAGGGAGCGGGCGATGGCCACGCGCTGCTGCTGGCCACCGGAGAGCTGCGCGGGCAGCTTGTCGGCCTGATCGGCCACGCCCACCCGTTCCAGCAGCTCCATGCCGCTGCGCTCGGCCTCGCGTCGCGGGATGCCCTTGACCTTGATCGGCGCGACGGTGACGTTCTGGAGCACGGTCTTGTGCGCGAAGAGGTTGAACGCCTGGAAGACCATGCCGACCTCGGAACGCAGAGCCGCCAGCCCCGGCCCCGACGTGGGCAGGGCCTGGCCATCGATGCGGATCTCGCCGGCGTCGATGGTCTCGAGGCGATTGATGGTGCGGCACAGCGTCGACTTGCCGGAGCCCGACGGGCCGAGCACCACCACCACCTCGCCGGCGGAGACCTCGAGATCGATGTCCTGGAGGACATGCAGGTCACCGAAATGCTTCTGGACACCCGAGACGGAGACGAGGCTTTGCGTCGACGGCCGTCCCGCCGCAACTCCGGGGCTGATCTGAGTCATACGCGCACGCTATGGCACAGCTGCGCCTGCTCCCTGCCGCCCGGCCGCACCGTCACGACTTTGTGACCTTCTCAGAGCGTGTGAGAGCGGGTGAAGGTGCTGGTGAGGGCTGTCGGATGAGGCCGGGCGGACCCATGGCCGGCGTGCGGGGTGCAGCCCGTGGCGCCCCGGTGGGCGGAGCCCGTGGCGCGCGGGCGGGCAGAGCACAGCGCGGCCGTGTCCGCCGTACCCTGGTGCCACTATGTCGCTCAGTGTCTCCAGCTCTCTCGCTTCGCAGTCCGACGCATCCGCCGCGCCGTCCCCGCACGGGGCCGGCGGCGCGACCCCCGGTGAGCCGCGCGGCACCTACCAGGTGCGCACCTTCGGCTGCCAGATGAACGTCCACGACTCGGAGCGCCTGACCGGCATGCTCGAGGACGCCGGCTATGTCGCCGCGCGCCCCGGAGCCGAGCCCCGTCGCGGCGAGGTCGACGTGGTCGTGTTCAACACCTGTGCGGTGCGCGAGAACGCGGACAACAAGCTCTACGGGACCCTCGGGGCCCTGCGTCCCGGCAAGGACGCCCATCCCGGCATGCAGATCGCGGTCGGCGGGTGCCTCGCGCAGAAGGACCGCGCCGCCATCGTCGAGCGCGCCCCCTGGGTCGACGTCGTCTTCGGCACCCACAACATCGGCTCCCTGCCGGTGCTGCTGGACCGCGCCCAGCACAACCGCGAGGCGCAGGTCGAGATCCTCGACTCGCTCGAGACGTTCCCCTCGACGCTGCCCACCAAGCGCGAATCCTTCTACGCGGCATGGGTCTCCATCAGCGTCGGCTGCAACAACACCTGCACGTTCTGCATCGTGCCCTCGCTGCGCGGCACGGAGAAGGACCGCCGGCCCGGAGAGATCCTCGCCGAGGTCCGTGACGTGGTCGCCGCCGGCGCCAACGAGGTGACGCTGCTGGGTCAGAACGTGAACTCCTACGGGGTCGAGTTCGGAGACCGTGGCGCCTTCGCGAAGCTCCTGCGAGCCTGCGGCGACATCGATGGTCTGGAACGGGTCCGGTTCACCTCGCCGCACCCCGCGATGTTCACCGACGACGTCATCGAGGCGATGGCCGAGACGCCGAACGTCATGCCGCAGCTGCACATGCCGCTCCAGTCCGGGTCCGACGCCGTGCTGCGGCGGATGAAGCGCTCCTACCGCTCCAAGAAGTTCCTCGGCATCCTGGACCGGGTGCGCGAGCAGATCCCCGAGGCCGCCATCACCACCGACATCATCGTCGGCTTCCCCGGCGAGACCGAGGAGGACTTCCAGGCCACCCTCGATGTGGTCGAGTCCTCGCGCTTCTCCAGCGCCTTCACCTTCCAGTACTCGATCCGCCCGGGCACGCCGGCGGCGACCATGGAGGACCAGGTGCCCAAGGAGGTCGTCCAGGAGCGCTACGAACGGCTGACGGCGCTCCAGGACCGCATCACCTACGAGGAGAACCAGAAGCTCGAAGGCGGCGTCGTGGAGGTGCTCGTGGCCGAGGGCGAAGGCGACCGCGACGAGCGCACCCAGCGCATCTCGGGACGCGCCCGCGACCATCGCCTGGTCCACCTCTCCCTGCCGCAGGGGCTGCCGGCCGCATCTCGCCCCCGACCGGGGGATCTGGTCACCGCGACCGTCACCCGTGCCGCCCCGCACTACCTGATCGCGGACAGCGCGCTGGCCGCGGCCCCGGGGACGGAGCCCTCGCCCGAACAGTTCTCGGTGCGACGCACCCGTTCCGGCGACGCCTGGGAGGCCGGGGTGCAGGGTCTGGATACGGGCTCAGCCTGCGGCACCGGCCACGGCGGCGGGTCCGAGGGGCCCGTCACCCTCGGGATGCCGAGCCTGCGCACGCCCTGAGCGGGGAAGCCTCAGCTGTCGAGCTCGTCCAGCTCCGCCCCGAGGCGCTCCTCGAGACTGCGGAAGAAGGCGATCACGGTGCTGAGGCCGCACTTGATGGCGCTGTCGAGCTGGGAGTCCAGCGCGCCGGCCCGGAAATCCGCGGCCAGCTCGCCGTACACGCCGAGCAGTCCCTCGGACTCCCGGCGCACGTAGACCTTGGGCCAGATCCGGTTCATGTTCCACTCGTTGCAGAGCTTGATCATCTCGACCTTGCGGGAGATGTCCACGGAGTGGCTCCAGCGGCCGCGGGTCTGCAGGACGCCATGGTCCTCGCCGGAGAGCATGAACTGGAACCGGTAGTCATCGAAGCGGGCGCGGAGGATCTCCGGGTGCTCCTCGTCCTCGACGAACGCATACCCGTGCCGCGTCAGGCACTCCTCGACCCTCTTGAGGGACATCGGGGCCAGAGAATCGGTCGAGTCCGTCAGTTCGGGGGACTCGTGCGGTGCAGTCACTTCCAACCTCGGACAGTGCTCTAGGAGATGCGGATCGGCCCGGGGCCCGGACCGCCGCACACATTACTCCCTCCAACCGGATCCTGAACTGGGCGCCGGCCGTGATTCCGCTGACTGCGAGCAACGCCGCAGGCTAAGGTGCCGAGCATGGATTCCGAGCCTCATGCGCGCCGCGCCCCGGAGCAGGCGCGGACCGGGCCTCCTCCCGGACGTGAGGAGGACGGGGAGGCGGGCGTGGCCGATGCGATCGAGGCGCCGCTGATCGCGATCGTGGGCGCCACCGCCACGGGGAAGTCAGATCTCGCCATCGCCCTGGCCCGCCGCGTCGGCGGCGAGGTGGTCAACGCCGACGCCCTCCAGTTCTACCGCGGCATGGACATCGGCACCGCGAAGGTGCCGCCAGGGGAGCGGGACGGCGTACCCCATCATCTGCTGGACGTGCTCGAGGTGACCGAAGAGGCGAGCGTCTCCGCGTATCAGCAGCAGGCCCGTGCCGCCATCGCGCACATCCGCGCCCGGGGGCGGGTTCCGATCCTGGTCGGCGGCTCCGGTCTCTACGTGCGGGCCGTGCTGGACGACATCGAGTTCCCCCCGACGGACGCCGCCCTCCGCGCGCGACTGGAGGCGCGCGCTGAGGAGATCGGCCCGCGCGCCCTGCATGACGAGCTGGCACGGACCGACCCCGAGGCGGCCGACGTGATCGGACCCCAGGACACCCGTCGGATCGTGCGGGCGCTGGAGGTCGGCGAACTCACCGGCCGACCCTTCACGGCGTTCCTGCCCCGGCCGCACTACGCGGACCCCCGCACCCTGCAGATCGGGCTGCGCCTGGACCGGACCGAGCTGCACGAGCGCATCGCACGACGGGTCGAGGTGATGGTGGAGCGCGGGCTGCTCGAGGAGATCCGGGGGCTGCGGGAGCGCGGGCTCGACCGGGGCCTGACAGCGCGCCGCGCGATCGGCTACGAACAGGGCCTGGCCGTGCTCGACGGCGCGATGACCTGCCAGGAGGCCATCGAGGCCACCGTCGTCGGAACCCGCCGGCTGGTGCGCAAACAGGACACCTGGTTCCGCCGGGACGCGCGGGTGCAGTGGATCGATGCCCCCGCAGGCGGCGGAACCGGCGACCTCGAGCGCGCGCTCGCTCGCGCGATGACCGCGATCGAGACCGCGCGGGTCGGGAGCGAGGCGCCGATCACGGCGTCGGGGCATCACGAGACGAAGAGACATAGGCTCGGACCATGACCGAGAGAATGCGATTCACCAAGGGGCACGGGACCGAGAACGATTTCGTGCTCCTGGACGACCCCGAGGGCGAGCTGGACCTGGATCCGGCGACCGTCGCCGCGCTGTGCGATCGCCGCTCCGGCGTCGGCGCCGACGGGGTGATCCGCGCCGTCCGCACGCAGCGGGCCGGCATCGACGCTCCCGGCGACGCCCCGGAGTGGTTCATGGACTACCGCAACGCCGACGGATCGGCCGCCGAGATGTGCGGCAACGGCGTGCGCGTGCTCGCCGCGCATCTGCAGCGCGCCGCCCACGTCCAGGAGGACCGCTTCGAGATCTGGACCCGGTCCGGACTCCGCACCATCGAGATCCTGGCGCACCCGGACGCCGGTTCCCCGAGCTGGTCCGTGCGCGTGGGGATGGGGCCGAGCAGGATCGGCGAGGACTCGCGCACCGTCGAGATCGCGGGGCGCGCGCTGGCCGCGACCGACGTGGACATGGGCAATCCCCACGCCGTCGCCTTCCTCCCCGCCGAGCTGGCCCTCGACGAGCTCGACCTCTCCCGTCGGCCGGTCCTCGACCCCGAGCCCGCCGACGGCGCCAACATCGAGCTGGTCTCCGAGCGCGGGGAGCGCCACGTGGCGATGCGGGTGTTCGAACGCGGCGTGGGCGAGACCCGCTCGTGCGGGACCGGCGTCGCCGCCGTCGCGGTCGCCGCGGCGCTGCGCGCCGGGGACGGCTCGCGGCAGCCGTGGCGAGTGGACGTACCCGGCGGCACCCTGCAGGTGGGCTGGACCGGGGTCGGCGAGGTCACGCTGACAGGACCGGCCGTGCTGGTGGCCGACGGCGTCACGCTGATCTGAGAAGGCCGACGCTGCCCGGGGCCGGTGACCGGGGGCTCAGCGTGCCGGGCCGACCTCCAGGACCCGGAACCCCTTCGCACTGGCCACCTTCGCGACCTCCCGCGCGCTCAGCTGCTGGTCGAGCCAGCGGGCGAGCGGGTCAGCGCCCAGATTCTTGCCGACGACGAGAGCGGCCGTCCCGTGCGGTGACAGCTTCGCCGTCCACGTCAGCAGCAGCTCGTGCAGAGCCTGTTTGCCGATCCTGATCGGCGGGTTCGACCAGATCGCATCCAGTGCGATGTCCTCCGGGAACTCCTCCGGTGCGACCACTCGCACGTTCTCCAGTCCCAGCCCGTCGGCGTTCTCGGCGGTCAGCTGCCGTGCACGCTCACTGACGTCCACGGCCCACACCTCCGCATCGGGCCGCAGCAGGGCCGCGGTCAGCGCGATCGGACCCCACCCGCATCCCAGATCGAGGATCCTCGCCCCCGGTGGCGGCTCCGTGATCTCGTCGAGCCGGTCCAGCAGGACGGCGGTCGCCTTGTCCAGGCCATGACCGCTGAACACCGAGGCGCTCGAGACGAGCTCGAGATCACGACCGGCCAGACGCACACGCAGCGGGAAGCGTCGGTCCTCGGACGCGGGGGAGGGGGTGAAGTAGTGCTCGGCCACCCCAGCAGGATACGGATCTCGCCGTCGGCGCAGCGCCCGGGGACAGGTGCGGCGGAGGAGGCGCCGGCTCCCTGCGGACCCTGGGCCTGAGCTGCCCGCAGGCCGGGGCACGGGCTCCCTGCGGACCGGATGGTCGTGATCCCCGATGCGCCCTGGGCAAAATCTCTCGACCGCGATGGCCGGGCGTGGGATTCTGGAGGAACCACGTTGTCCCACCCGAGGAGTGCCCCGATCGTGCCCATTGCTTTCCATCCAGAACCCGAATCTGACACGGACGTCGACGGGACCACCATGGGAAGGCCCGGGGCCGAGGACCGCACCGCCAACTCCACCGGCCCGGAGACGCCCTCCCCGGCGTCCCCCCACCGGGACCCGCTGACCGAGCGGATCCTCTCCCGCGGCGAGGCCGCGGCCCCGTCGGCCGGCTTCACCTCCGACGCCGACGGCGAACAGCTCGATCTCGCCGACCGTCAGGCCCTGCGCCGCGTGGCGGGACTGTCGACCGAGCTCGAGGACGTCACCGAGGTCGAGTACCGCCAGCTGCGCCTGGAGCGCGTGGTGCTGGCCGGCCTCTACACCTCGGGCAACGCCGAGGAGGCGGAGACCAGCCTGCACGAGCTGGCGGCGCTCGCCGAGACCGCCGGCTCCGAGGTGCTCGACGGGATCCTGCAGCGCCGAGCCCACCCTGACCCGGCCACCTTCCTCGGCCGCGGCAAGGCCGCCGAGCTCGCCGACATCGTGACGGCCACCGGGGCGGACACTGTGATCGCCGACGGCGAGCTCGCTCCCGGCCAGCGTCGCGCGCTCGAGGACATCATCAAGGTCAAGGTCATCGACCGCACCGCGCTGATCCTGGACATCTTCGCCCAGCACGCCCGCTCCCGCGAGGGCAAGGCACAGGTCGAGCTGGCCCAGCTCGAGTACCTGCTCCCGCGGCTCCGCGGCTGGGGCGAATCGATGTCCCGGCAGGCCGGCGGCCGTGTCGCCGCGGGCGGCGCGGGGATGGGGTCGCGCGGTCCCGGTGAGACGAAGATCGAACTCGACCGGCGGCGCATCCGCGACCGCATGTCCAAACTGCGCCGCGAGATCCGCGCGATGAAGCCGGGCCGAGACGCCCAGCGCGCCGACCGCAAGCGCAACCAGGTCCCCGCCGTGGCGATCGCCGGATACACCAATGCCGGCAAGTCCTCGCTGCTGAACCGGCTCACCGGCGCCGGGGCGCTGGTCGAGAACGCCCTGTTCGCGACCCTGGACCCGACGGTGCGGCGCTCGGCCACGCCGGACGGTCGCGAATTCACCTACGCCGACACCGTCGGCTTCGTGCGGCACCTGCCCACGCAGCTGATCGAAGCGTTCCGCTCCACGCTCGAGGAGGTCGGCGACGCCGATCTGCTGCTGCATGTGGTCGATGCCTCCCACCCCGATCCCGAGGGTCAGATCCGGGCCGTGCGCACGGTCCTCGGGGAGCTGGAGGGCTTCGACGTCCCCGAGATCGTGGTGCTGAACAAGGCCGACATCGCCGAGCCGGAGACCATCGCCCGCCTGCGCAGCGTGGTGGGGGATTCCGTCGTGGTCTCCGCGCGCACCGGGATGGGGATCGAGGAGCTGCGCGAGCGGATCGCCGAGCGACTGCCCCGCCCCGCGGTCGAGGTCGACGTGCTCGTGCCCTACTTCCGGGGAGACCTCGTCTCCAGGGTCCACACCACGGGAGAGGTGCTCTCCGAGGAGCACCTCATGGAGGGCACGAAGCTGCATGCCCGCGTGGATGAGGCGCTCGCCGCAGAGCTCAACGGCGCGGCCTGAGCCGTCCTCGGATCCGGCGCGGATACGCTGGAGAGATGACCGCTCTCACTGATCCCGGCACCGCCCCGGGATCCGCCGACATCGAGCTGACCGCCCTGATGGACGCGGCGGTCTCGGCCATCGGCGGGTCGCCGCGGCCGGGTCAGCAGGCCATGGCCGAGGCGGTGGGGACGGCGATGAGCGGCGGTCGCCACCTGCTGGTGCAGGCGGGCACGGGCACCGGCAAGTCCTTGGCCTATCTGGTCCCTGCGCTGCGGCACGCGCTGGTCAGCCGCCGCCCCGTGGTCATCTCCACGGCGACCATCGCGCTGCAGACGCAGATCGTTCGCAAGGACCTGCCGCGGCTCGTCGAGGCCCTCGCCCCGCACCTGCCCCGGACCCCGACCTTCTCGCTGCTGAAGGGACGCGGCAACTACCTGTGCCGCCACAAGATCGACGGCGGCTATCCGGTCGACATCGACCCGGGCGCCCTGTTCGCGGAGGCCTCGACGGACCCCGCCCGCAGCGGCAGCGAACGCCTGGGGGACCAGGTGCGGCGACTGCGCGAGTGGGCGGAGGAGACCGACAGCGGAGACCGCGACTCCCTCGCCGATCCCGTCTCCGACCGCGCCTGGCGCCAGGTCTCCGTCACCGGCTCCCAGTGTCTGGGCGGGACGTGCCCGATGGTGGATTCGTGCTTCGCCGAGCGCAGCCGGGAGCTGGCCCGCGAGGTCGACATCATCGTGACCAACCACGCGCTGCTGGCGATCGATGCCTTCGACAACCACGGCATCATCCCCGAGCACGACGTCGTCGTCTTCGACGAGGCGCATGACCTCTCCGGGCGCGTGACGGGTGCCGTCACCGAGGTGCTCAGCCCCGGGATGCTGCGCGGCACGGTGCGGGACCTGCGCGGGCTGGGTGTGGCCGCCACGGCGCTCGACGACGCCTCCGAGGAGCTGCGTGAAGCGCTCGAACTCGCGCCGGACGGCCGAGTGATCGGGGACCTGCCGGACCGGCTCGCCGACGCGATCCAGCAGTTGCGTATCGAGGCCCGTACCGCGCACTCCGACGCCAAGGACGCCGGCGAGGACGGCACCGTCGGCGCGGCGGGGTCCCGCAAGGCCGTGAGGGCGAACCTCCAGGAGATCATCGACGTCTGTGAACGACTGGCGTCCCCGGGGGAGGACGACGTGGTCTCGGTCTCGCACTCCCCGGCGACCGGGCGCCCCAGCATCCAGGTCGCGCCGCTCAGCGTGGCCGCGGCCATGCGAGGCGCGATCCTGGAGAGCCGCACTGCCGTTCTCACCTCGGCCACGCTCGCACTCGGCGGCCGGTTCGAACCCGCTGCCGGAGAGGTGGGCCTTGCGCGAGCGGACCGGATGGAGCCGGACGCCGTCCCGTCGCTGGAGAACTCGAGCGCGTGGGCCGGGCTGGACGTCGGGAGCCCGTTCGCGTACCGCCGCCAGGGCATCCTCTACACCGCGCGCCACCTTCCCCAGCCCGGGCGCGAGGGGCCGTCGCCCGCGATGCTCGACCATCTCACCGATCTGGTCGAGGCCTCGCGCGGGGGAGCGCTGTGCCTGTTCTCCTCCCGGCGTGGGGCCGAGCTCGCCGCGGAGCACGTGCGGGCCCGCCTCGATCTCACGATCGGGGTCCAGGGCGAGGACTCGATGGCCAACCTGGTGCGGATCTTCCGCGACGACGAGGACGCGAGCCTGTTCGGAACGCTCACCCTCTGGCAGGGCGTGGACGTCTCGGGTCGCTCGCTGCGTCTGGTCACCATCGACCGGATCCCCTTCCCGCGCCCCGATGAGCCGCTGACCTCGGCCCGTCAGGAGCGGATCGGTCAGCGCGGGGGCAACGGGTTCATGTCGGTCTCCGCCCAGCACGCCGCGCTGCTGATGGCTCAGGGCGCCGGGCGCCTGATCCGGTCGCACGAGGACCGCGGGATGGTCGCCGTGCTGGATCCGCGACTGGCAACGGCCCGGTACGGAGGATTCCTGCGGGAGTCCATGCCACCGCTGTGGCCGACCTCAGACCCGGAGGTCGCGCTCGGCGCGCTGCGCCGTCTCGCCGAGAGCTGATATGTAGGTCCTTCTGTCAAGTGTGCAGGGTGAAGCGGGGGCATCCACTGGCCGGTGGGTGCCCCCGCTTCGGCGTTCACGGGGTGCTTCTCGGGGTTCGCGTGTCTGTTCGACGCGTGGTCA
>NZ_JBZXYT010000052.1:0-12467 GCF_059391765.1 Brachybacterium sp. SYSU DS0246
ACCCAGCAAGGACAGCAGTGACCACCAACCGACGCTTCGACATGCCTGAGACTCATGCCGATGTCCTGCAACACGCTATGCCGATGTCCCGAGACATCCCATTCCGATGTCCTGAACCAAGACACCGTCACCCGCTCTCATGTGTTCCCCGCCGGCCGGGCACGGCTGCCCGCCGGCGAGGCGCGGCCCGTCCCACCGGCCATCAGGCCGGGCACCGCTGCTCACCTCCCCCGTCGGCCGCATCGCGTGATGTGATGGCCCCGTACGACTCGAGAGACAACTCGGAACGTGGGAGGCGCATATATGCACATCGACCTCAGCGGCAGGACTGCACTGGTGACGGCCTCGTCCGGCGGGATCGGCCTCGCGATCGCCGACGGGCTCGCCCGGGCCGGCGCCCAGGTGGTCGTCAACGGCCGCACTCCGGATTCCCTCGAGCGCGCCGTGGCGCGGATCCAGGAGCATGGCGGTCCGGGGTCGGCCCGGGGCGTGGTCGCCGATGCCGCCACGTCGGACGGTGCGCAGGAGCTGGCCGAGTCCGCCGGAGAGGTCGACATACTCGTCAACAATCTCGGCATCTTCGAGTCCATGGACGCGCTCGAGATCGATGACGAGCAGTGGCGGCGGTACTTCGAGGTCAACGTCCTCTCCGCGATCCGCCTGACGCGGATGCTGCTGCCGGCGATGATGGACCGCGGCTGGGGGCGCGTGCTCAGCATCGCCTCCGACTCCTCCCTCGCGATCCCCGCCGAGATGATCCACTACGGCACCTCGAAGACGGCTCTGCTGGGCGCCTCGCGCGGCTTCGCGAAGACGGCCGCCGGCTCGGGCGTGACCGTCAACGCCGTCATGGCCGGGCCCACCCACACCGAGGGCGTCGAGGAGTTCGCGCGCTCCCTCGTCGGTGATGAGCTGCCGTGGGACGAGGCCCAGCGCCGGTTCATGCGCGAATACCGCCCGCAGTCCCTGATCCAGCGACTCATCGAACCCGAGGAGATCGCCAACATGGTCGTCTACCTCGCCTCGCCGCTGGCCTCCGCCACCACCGGCGGCACGGTGCGCGTCGACGGCGGCTACGTCGACGCGATCATTCCCTGAACGGATCCAGGAACGGGTCCGTCTCATCGCACCTCCCGGCGCGGTAGCGGCATGACCAGCGCACGCGGCCAGCCGATGGTCTGGCCCCCGGGATCTGTCGGGGTGTAAGAATGCGTCATGCCCAAGATCATCGGAGGGTCGCTCGAGGAGCACCGCGAACGCACCCGCGAGAAGATATTCGCCGCGCTCGCCGAGCTGCTGGAGACCCAGGACTTCGAGTCGATCACGTTCTCGAAGATCGCCGGTGCGGCCGGAGTCGGCCGCACCGCGATGTACAACCACTTCCCGGACCGCGAAACCCTGCTGGTGGAGTACGCGATCCATGAGACCGCCGACTACATCGCGCAGCTGCGGGCGGGGGTGAGCGACTCCGCCTCCCCGCGTGATGCGGCGGTCGCGTATGTGCGCACCCAGCTCGAGCTGACGGTCTCGTTCCACATGCCCCATTCGGCGGGCGCGACGTCGCTGAGCGAGGAGACCGCGGCGCGCATGCGCGAGCACGTGCTGATGATCGAGGACGTGCTGCGCGGGATCGTGCGCGAGGGTGTGGACCAGGGTGACTTCGCGGCGGATCTCGATGTCGATGCCACCGTGCGGATCATCAACGCGCTGCTGGTGGGCTCTGCCGCGCGCCGGTTCTCGCGGCCCGCTCTGGAGCAGTTCGTGCTGCGGGGCCTCGGCGCCGAGACATGACGGCGGCGGCGGACCCCGAGGGTGCCGCCGCCACCGTCATGATCGGGACGTGGCTCAGTCGGAGGCCGAGTCCGAGCTCCTGTTCTTCTCCCCGGTGCCTGCGGAGGCCTTCCCACTGCCCTTGCGGCGCTTGCTGCGCTTGGAACGGGCGGGCGCGGCGGCCACCGGGACCTGGTCGACGTTCTCGGCGTCGTCCTCCCAGTCCATCGCGTCCAGGGTGTCCGTGGCCTCCTCCTCGTCGCGGGCGAACAGCGGGCGGGAGATCTCGCCCTCCCCGTCCTCGAGGTCGACCTCCGGAGCGGTCGCAGCGATCACCCAGCAGGTCAGCACGATGATCAGCGCGATCACGGCGATGCCCCAGCGCAGGTAGGGGCTGGTGCCGTCGGTGCTCATGCTCACCACGGAGCTGACCGCGAGCGCGGAGAGCACGGACGTGGCCAGCAGCAGCGGCAGGGCCACAGAGCCGACCGCGGCGCGCAGGGTGCCGGTCAGCACGGCGCCGCCGAGAGCCCCGGAGTGCCCCCACGAGCCCGACCCGCCGTAGCGGCCCTGGCCGATCACCGCCGCTGCGCTGTCCATGGTAGAGGCGGAGCCCAGCGACCACAGGCCCAGTCCGGTGGCGGTCAGGACCACACCGACCACGAGGCCCGGCAGCGCGGCGGCGCCCAGTCCGAACCCGGCGACGAGCGGCATCAGCACGATCAGCACGACCGGGGTCAGCACGGCGCGCCGGACCATCTCGGGCATGTCGGGCAGAGCCACCCCGCTGCGGTTCTCGAGGATCGAGGCTCGGGTCTCGACGACGGCGTTCGCGCCGAGCCGGCGGGCGCCGTCCAGCAGCGACGCGGTCACGAGCAGCACGGTGACCGCGCCCAGTCCGACTCCGCCCAGCAGCGGCAGGGAGAGCGGGGTGAGGGCGTGCAGGGTGCGGTCCTCCCACACGGTCGCCGCACGCGGGGCGACCTGGAGCGCGGTGACGATGGGACCCAGCGCCGCCAGGCCGGTGAGGCAGCCGGCCAGCAGCAGCACGCCGCGCGGTCCGGTGGCGGAGGTGGCGCCGGCATCGCGCAGGCCGCGCTCGGCCTCGGGGCGATCCACCAGGGTCGGCGCGATCAGCGAACCGGCGTACCCCGCGGCCACCACCAGGGCGCCGAGCCCGGCGTAGGCCAGCAGAGCGAGGGCGAGGCCGGGCACGCCGGCGCTGAGCACGTTGAGCACGGCGCCGACGATCAGCATCAGGGCGAGGGAGCCGGCGGCGACCAGGGCGGTCGAGCCCAGGCCCGCGGTGACGCCGAGCGCCCCACCGGTGCGGCTGGTGCGGGCCGCGCGCAGCACGGTGCCCCCGAACCGGTGGCCGGTGCCGCCGAGGAGGACCACCACGGCGAGCGCGGCGAGCACGCCGAGGCCCAGGGCCGCGGCGACCACGGCGCTCGGGGAGACCGTGTACAGGGTCAGCACGTCGAGGAAGGCTCCCGCGTCCCGGGAGTCGTCGGTCTGGGAGACCCACTGGCCCATGTCGCCCACGGCCTCTTCGATCTGCGGCTCGAGCTGCTCGCGCGGCAGCGGGTCGGGCCCGGCCACGGCCTGGTCGGTGAAGTTCTCCATGCCGGCCTGGACGAATCGCAGGTCCTTGTACTGCGAGGGTAGCCACAGGGCAGCGGCGACGACAGTGCCGGCGCCGCCGAGCACGGCGGGGATCAGCCCGCCCAGCTGGAGGGCGCTGCGCTCGCGGCCGGGCCCGCCCAGGTGCGGGATGAGGGCGCTCGCACCGGCGGCGAGCATCGCCACTGCGAGGGCGAGCAGCACCACCAGGATGCCCTCGGCGGCCAGCACGGGCACGCCGAGGATGACGCCGACGGCGGCGCCCGCCGTGGCCAGAGCCACCAGGTCGGCGCTGAGAGCGGCCCCGCGGCGGAACATGCGGGAGGTGCGCAGATGGGGTGCGCCGAGGTTGTCGGTGTCGTCGGCGGCGATCTCGTGCTCGTCGGTCCCCACGAGGATCGCGGAGGCGGAGGCGGCGGTGTCCAGCGGCGCGGCGGCCACCCGGATCGCGAACGCCGAGATCGCGGCGCCCCCGGCCAGGGCCATCAGCGCGGCCGAGCCGCTGGCGTGGGTGAACCACACGACGATGGCGACCGGCAGGATCGCCAGCGCGAGCGCGCCCGTGACCGTCAGGGCGCCGAGGCGGTTGATCAGCGCGGGGCGTCGCTCCGCATCGACCCCGAGCGCGGCGAGCTGGATCGCGAGGCCGCGCCAGGCGGCGAGCGGGCCGAGCAGAAGACCCACCAGCATCATCACCGAGCGCAGGATGCGGTCATCCGTCGACCCCGGGACCAGGTAGAGCAGCACCACGGCGGGCACGCCGACCCACAGGATGATCGAGCCGGACGAGGCCAGATGCACGCCCAGGCGACGTCCGAGCCCGGCGTCGACCTCGGGGCTGTCCTCGTCGCGGCGCAGGCGGCTGGGGACGACGGCTCCGGCCACCAGGGCGACCAGGGAGAGCACCCCCAGCACCAGCAGGGTCACGGCGATGTCGTCGCCCAGGGGGAATTGCGTGATCAGATCCAAGAGAGATGCTTCCGACGACGGGGCTCGGTGGAGTCGGCCTGTGGCGACTCAGGCGAGCAGGGACAGATCCAGGTGGGTGGGTGCGCCCTCGACGATCCGGATCGGGACTCCCCAGTCCTGCTGGTGCATGTGGCAGGCGGGGAACTCGACGGCGGGGTCGGCATCGCAGGATGCGGCGCGCGCATTGACGTGCAGAACGCCCTCACCGTAGGCGGGATCCAGCTCGATCGTGCGCTCCAGGGGCGTGTCGACCCCTCCGCCGCTGGTCAGCATGGCGGACGGCGTGGTGGACACGGTGACCTGGGTGGAGGGCCCGAGGGAGTCGTCGAGCTTGTGGCCCTCGGGCGGGGTGAACAGCACACGGAGCGTGATCGGGCCCGGACCCATCTCGGTCACCGGGCGCTCGGAGCGCTGGGCGCCCTCGTCGATGACCCGCTCGGCGGCCTTGGCCACGGGGACCCAGGTGACGCGGTGGGCGCCGGACTCGACGACGATCAGCTGGCCGATGCCGTCGACCGGGGGGCCGACGATCGCGTCGGACGGCTCCTTGAGGTCGGTGGCGACCGTCACGACGGTCACGGCCGCGACGGGCGGGGTCTCCTCCCCGTCGGCGTCGACCTCCCCGGCATGCTCCTCGATAAGGCGGATGGCGCCGTTGTAGGTGTCCGCCACGGCGATCCGGCCGTCGGGCAGGGCGGTCACGCCCAGCGGGTGCTGGAGACGGGCGACGCCGTCCGGACCGGCGGGGCCGTCGACATGGCCGAAGTCGAACAGTCCCTCGCCGACGAGGGTGCTCACGAGCATCGTGTGCGGATCCAGCGTCCGCACCGCCGAGCTCTCGGCATCGGCGACGACGAGACGACCGTCGGGCAGTTCGTCGATCCCGGAGGGCTGTGCCCACCAGGAGGTGACGGCGGGGCCGTCCACGAGGCCCTCCTGCGTGGTGCCGGCGAGCACCATCAGGGCGCCGGTGACGGGGTCGAAGGTCCAGATCTGGTGGATGCCGGCCATGGCGATCACGGCGCGGGAGAGCACGTGCGACCAGGTTAGGTCCCATGGGGTCGAGAGGGCATACCCGCGGGCATCGCCCTCGCCGCGGGGCAGGGGCTCGCCCTGCATCCACTGCGCGCCGGAGCCGGCGACGGTGTGCACCTCGGTGGCGGTCCGTGAGCGCAGCAGTCGGTCCTGGCCGACCTTCACGCCGCGCAGGGTGTGGCCGGCGGTATCGGCCACCAGCAGGTCGTAGCCGACCTCGGCGGCGACCTCGTCGGGCAGGGCGAGGACGCCGTTGGGCTCGGCGAACTGGGCGCGCTCCCCCTCTCCGTCCACGTGCCCGCGGTGACCGGTGCCGATGATCTCGTCGACGGTCACGCCGTCGTTCTGGAAGACCACCAGACGGTGCTGGCCGGCGTCGGAGACGACCAGACGGCCATCGGGCAGGGTGGTGAGCTTGGAGGGGAAGCGCAGGGTCTGCTGGGGCCGTTCGGCGATCACGGTGGGGGCCGGTCCGCGGCGCAGCGAGCCGTCGGCCTCGCCCTCGCCGACGAGCCGCTCGATGAGCGCGTCGAGGTTCGCGGCATGGCCCTCGCCGGAGAGGTTCCCCGCGATGCGGCCCTGGGTGTCCAGGACCATCAGGGTCGGCCAGGCGCGGGCACCGTACTCGGTCCACGTCTCCAGCTCGGGATCGTCGATGACGGGGTGATCGACCTCGTAGCGCTCGATGTTCGCGGCGAGCGCATCGGGGTCCTTCTCGAACTCGAACTTCGGGGAGTGGACGCCGACCACGACGAGCTCGTCGGCCCACTTCTCCTCCAGCGGCCGCAGCTCATCGAGCACGTGCAGGCAGTTCACGCAGCAGAACGTCCAGAAGTCCAGCAGCACGATCTTGCCGCGCAGGGCCTCCAGGTCGAGTTCGGCGCCACCGGTGTTCAGCCAGCCGCGGCCGCGCAACGGGGAGCCGTGGGCGCGGGCGGTCAGCGGCGCAGAGGGGTCGGAGGGTGTGGTCATGGGGACCAGTGAACACCGCGTCGATGGGCAGTGGCCAGTCGGCGTGACATGCGTGGACTTCGCCTCATGGTCACCAGGTCTCGATCCATGCGGCCAGGTCGGGGTCGGTCAGGTCCTCGAGCACCAGGTCAGCCGGAGGCGCAGGGTGCCCCGGGGTGGGCACCGCGATCAGACGCAGACCGGCGTCACGGGCGGCGCGTGCGCCGGTGCCGGAATCCTCGAGAGCGAGCGTGTCCCCCGGCGAGACGCCGAGAGCGCGGGCCGCCGCGGCGTACATGTCCGGGGCGGGCTTGCCGCGTTCGACGGTGTCGGAGGCCTCGAGCACGGCGAAGTGCTCTCGGAGCCCGCCGAGGGTGAGCTTGTGCTCGAGCGCCTCGAGCCAGGAGTTCGAGGCGCATCCCAGCGGGACGCGGGCCCCGGCCCGCCGCACGATCTCCTCGGCGCCCGGCATCACGCGGATCGCGCCGGCCAGTTCGCGCTCGAACTCCCGGTGCAGATCGTCCAGGACCCGCTGCTCCTCGGCGCGGGCCCTGCGGGCGATCAGGGCCGCGGCGACCTGGATGGTCGAGCCGTGCAGCTCGGCGTGGTCCTCGTCCTCCAGCGTCGCCTGCACCCCGGCCACGACACTGTCCTGAGCGCGCTGCCAGACCCTCTCGGTGTCCAGCAGCAGGCCGTCGCAGTCGAAGACGACCGCCCGCGGAGTCCAGTCCCCGAAGGCCTCCGTGAACCGGGCCGGGGCCGCGACGCTCATCGGGTGCTCTCCCAGCCGGCGATCCAGTCGGCCAGCACCGCGTCGGTCAGGGAGCTGAGCCGGCGCGGGGCCCGCGGATCCTGCCCGGGGATCGAGGGGACCGCGATCAGCTGCAGCCCGGCGGCCAGCGCCGCCTCGGCCCCGGTCTCCGAGTCCTCGAATCCGAGGCAGTCGGCGGGATCGGCCCCCAGAGCGCGCGCCGCGGCGAGGTACATCTCCGGGGAGGGCTTGGGGGCGGCGACGTCCTCGATGGCGATCGAGACGTCCACGACGTCGGCGATGCCGAGCTCGGCCAGCTTGACCTCCAGCATCTCCCGCGGGGAGTTGGAGGCCACGGCGACCGGCTTCACGCCGGCGATGGTTCGCAGCGTCTCGAGCGCTCCGGGCAGCGGGGTGAGCTTCTCCCCGATGGTGCTGCGGTGCTCCTCGAGGAGCTCGCGGCCCACCAGCTCGGGGTCCTTGCCGACGGCCTCGGCGATGGCGAGGACGACGATCTCGGCGGCCCGGCCGGTCAGGGCGCGCCGCGCCTCCGGGTCCAGCGCCGCGCCGTGCCGGGCGAGGTAGTCCTCCTGCAGCAGCACCCAGCGGCCTTCGGTGTCCACCAGCAGCCCGTCGCAGTCGAAGATCACGGCGCTCGGGGTCCACACCGGTGGCCAGCGATCGAGCGGGACGGACGGCAGGGGCGCGGGCTGGTTGCTCATGATGTGCCCAGCGTATCCAGCTCGCCTGGCCGGCGGCACAACGGCCGCAGCTGTGCTCCCCGCAGCTGTGCTCCGCCCCTGCCGGCTCACGCGGAGACGGCGGACAGACCCTGCTCGAGGTCGGCGAGGATGTCGTCGATGTGCTCGATGCCGACGCTGAGCCGCACGAAGCCGGGTTCGACGCCGGCGGCCCGCTGCTCGGCCTCGCTCAGCTGCGCGTGGGTGGTCGAGGCCGGGTGGATCACCAGCGAGCGCACGTCACCGATGTTGGCGACGTGGGAGTGCAGGGTCAGGGCGTCGACGAAGCGCCGGCCGGCCTCGACCCCGCCGGGCAGGACGAAGCCCAGCACGCTGCCGGCGCCCTTGGGGAGGTACGTGTCCGCCGTCGCCTTGTAGGGCGAGGACTCCAGCGACGCCCAGGTCACCGAGGACACCCGCTCGTCGGCCTCGAGGAAGGCGGCGACCCGGTGGGTGTTGGCCAGGTGGCGCTCCATGCGCAGCGGCAGCGTCTCCAGGCCCTGCCCGATGAGGAAGGCGTTGAACGGGGAGATGGCCGGCCCCAGGTCGCGCAGCAGGTTGGTGCGGGCGCGGGTGGCGAAGGCGGCGGGCACCGTGGAGAAGACCAGCCCGTTGTAGGACTCGTCGGGCTGGGTGAACTGCGGGTACTTCTCGGCGTGGGCCGTGAAGTCGAAGCTGTCTCCGTCGACGATGACGCCGGCGATCGAGGTGCCGTGTCCGCCCAGGAACTTGGTGGCGGAATGGACGACGACGTCCGCCCCGTGCTCGAGCGGCCGCAGCAGGAAGGGGGTGGCCACCGTGTTGTCCACCACCAGCGGCACACCGACCTCGTGCGCGACGTCGGCGATCGCGCGCAGGTCGGGCAGGTCGTGCTTGGGGTTGGGGATGGACTCGACGAAGAAGGCCCGGGTGGTCTCGTCGGCCGCGGCCCGCCAGGACTCGGCGTCGGTGGGGTCCTCGATCCACTGTGGGGTGATGCCGAGCCGGGACAGGGTGTGCTTGAAGAGGTTGAACGAGCCGCCGTACAGGCTCGGGGAGACGGCCACGGAGTCCCCGGCGCCGGCCAGGTTGAGGATCGACAGGCTGATCGCGCTCTGGCCGGAGGCGACCAGGAGCCCGGCCGCGCCGCCCTCGAGCGCGGCGATCCGGTCCTCGACCGCTGCCTGGGTGGGATTGGTGATGCGGGTGTAGATCGGAGCGGCCTCGGCCAGGGCGAAGCGGTCCGCGGCCGATTCCGCGCTGGGGAAGACGAAGCTCGTCGTCTGCTGGATCGACAGGGCGCGAGCCCCGGAGCCCGGATCCGGCTCCTGCCCGGCGTGGATGGCGAGGGTCTCGAACTGCTGCGGTGTCGCGGACGTGTCGGTCATGGCGCTCCTCCTGAGAACGGGGTCGAGTTCACAGTGACGCACCGCGGCGAGCGACGCCGACCTCCGTGAACTCGTGTGACGCCACCGGCCGGACGGTGAGAGACCGACGGTGCCGCAGCCGATGCCGCCTGCCGACCACGCAGGGCGGGTCATGCCAGCTCGAGCACCTCGCCCTGCCAGCGCTTGCGCAGCCAGCGATCATGGGAGGCGATCAGCACCGTGCCGTTCCAGTCCTGCAGGGTCTGCTCGAACCGGGTGGCGGTGACCAGGGCCAGGTGGTTCGTGGGCTCATCGAGCACCAGCAGCTCGGGCGGATCCAGCAGGAGGGCTGCGAGCATCACGCGGCGCAGCTGGCCGCGGGAGAGCTGATCGAGCGGCCGGGAGAGGTCGCGGGGGTGGACCAGGCCGAACAGCTCGGGCACGGCGCCGTCCTCGGGCGGAAGGTGGGCGGAGCCAGTCGCTGCGGCGCGCAGGTGCTCATCGACGGTGCGCCCCGGGATCGCCTCGTCGTCCTGCCCGAGGTGACCGATGCGCAGACCGCGGGGCCGGTCGATGCTGCCCGCCGTCGGCTCGAGCGCCCCGGTCACCGCGTCCAGCAGAGTCGACTTCCCCGACCCGTTGGGCCCGGTGACCAGCAGCCGCTGCCCGGCGGCGAGGCTGAACGAGGTCGGCGCGAGGCGGCCGGAGACCGCTGCCCGGCTCGCCGCCACCAGCACGGCACCGTCCGCTCCCCCGCCACCCCGCCGCGGGGCCGACGGCAGGTGGGTGAAGTGCAGCTCGGCCGGGGGCTTGCGCACCTGCTCCGCCTCGAGCTGCTCGAGGCGGGCCCGGGCCTCCCGCAGTCGCCGCGAGACGGTCTTGGCGTTGCGGTCGGCGTAGAACTTCTTGGCGGCCCTGGCCTCGGTGCGCGGGCCCCGGCCCGCGTGGCCGACCTCCGCCGAATCCGTGACCGCCCGGCGCAGGGAGGCCAGCTCCTCCTGTTCGGCGCGGAACCGGTGCTCCCACCGCTCCCGCGCCTCGAGACGGGCCAGCAGGTACTCGGAGAATCCCCCGGTGTACAGCGTCAGCCCGCCCGGCGGGGAGGCCACGGGGCTCTCGGCGGGGTCCAGGTCGAGCTGGGCGAGCGTGGCGTCGTCGAGGAAGGCCCGGTCGTGGCTGGCGACGAGCACCGGCCCCGGATGCTCGTGGATCGCGGAGGCCAGGAACGCGGCCCCGTCGTCGTCGAGATGATTGGTGGGCTCGTCCAGCAGCCACGTCGTGGGGCGGGCGATGAGGAGATGGGCGAGGGCGAGCCGCTCCCGCTGGCCGCCGCTGATCCGGTCGAGTCGGGTGCTCCGGCCCGGGCCGTCGAGATGGAGACCGGCCAGGACCGTCTCGGCGCGGCGGTCGGCGTTCCACACGTCGGCCAGAGTCGCCTCGGCCAGCAGCTGGTCGTATCGGCGGGCCGCCTCGGGGGCCGGCTCACCGGTCCCGCCGGCGAGCGCCTCCCCTGCCCGCGCGAGCTCGCGCTCCAGGCGGCGAGAACGGGCCAGCGCATCGGCGACGACGTCGGCGAGGGTGGCGGATCCCGGGAACGGCAGCTCCTGGTGGAGCAGGGCGACGGGGCCGGGCGCTGAGACGGTTCCGCCCTCGGGCTGCAGGGCACCGGCGAGGATGCGCAGCAGCGTGGACTTGCCGCTGCCGTTCTCCCCGAGCAGGCCGGTGGGGCATCCCGCGGGCACCACGAGACTGATATCGGTCAGCACGCGCCGGTCGGGAAAGGAGAAGGAGATCCCCTCGGCGCGCAGGTGCAGGGCGGGGTCCGCGGCCGCGGCTCCGGCGACGGAGGACGCGGCTGCTCCGGCGACGGAGGGCGCGGCGGCCCCGGCGACGGATCGATCGGTCGGGGCGGTGGGACGGGGATGCGAGGGCATGGATCAGCTCCTGGTCGCGGGACGCGGCGATGGACGGGGCTGATCAGATGCGCACGGTGCGAGTCTAGGAGCGGCGCGGGAACGGCGTCGACCGGTTTTCCCGGCGAAGCTTTCTCGCGGATCGCTCTGTGCACGGAGGGCCCCGGCACCCACACTGGTGCCATGAGCACCGTCGCCCCCGCCGTCGCGCCACCCTCGGCCGCCCCCAAGCTCGCCGTCGTCGGAGCCGGTTCCGTCGGCTCCTCCGTCGCCTACGCCGCCATGCTGCGCGGCTCGGCCCGCACCATCGCCCTGTACGACGTGAACACCGCCAAGGTCGACGCGGAGGTGCTCGATCTCGCCCACGGCAGCTCGCTGGCCTCCGGGGCCGAGGTGATCGGCGGGGACGACATCTCCGTCGTCGCCGGGGCCGACGTCGTGGTGATCACCGCCGGGGCACGGCAGAAGCCCGGCCAGACCCGCCTCGAGCTGACCGGGACCAATGTCGCGATCCTGCAGAGCCTGCTGCCGCAGCTGCTCGAGCAGGCACCGGATGCTGTGTACGTGCTGGTGACGAACCCTGCCGACGTGCTGGCCCTGGCCGCGGCCCGCATCTCGGGCCTCCCCCGCGGAAGGGTGATGAGCTCGGGGACCGTGCTGGACACCTCCCGGCTGCGCTGGCTGCTGGCCACCCGGCTCGGGGTCTCCTCCCGCAGCGTGCACGCCACCATCGTCGGCGAGCACGGCGACAGCGAGTTCGGCCTGTGGTCCTCCGCCAGCATCGGCCAGGTGCCGCTGACGGGCTGGCTCGATGCCGAGGGGCGACCGGCGCTGGACCGCACCGCGCTCGAGGAGCTCGAGCGCGAGGTCGCCGGGGCCGCGTACACGGTGATCCAGGGCAAGGGCGCCACCAACCTCGCGATCGGCGTGGCGGCGGCCCGCATCGTCGAGGCCATCGTGCGCGATGAGAACGCCGTGCTGCCGGTCTCGACGCCGCTGGAGGGGTGGCACGGACTGGACGACGTCGCGATGTCGATGCCGACGGTGGTGGGCCGGGCGGGCGCCGTCCGGCGTCTCGAGGTGCCGATGGACGAGCGGGAGCTGGCGCGGATGCACGCCTCGGCCGAGGCGATGCGCGAGGGGGCGGCCGGCCCGCGCCCCCCAAACCCCCCCCCCCCCCCCCCCCCGCCCCCCCCCCCCCCCCCCCCCCCCCCCCCCCCCCCCCCCCGGCGGCCGACGATCGCGTCGGACGGCTCCTTGAGGTCGGTGGCGACCGTCACGACGGACACGGCCGCGACGGGCGGGGTCTCCTCCCCGTCGGCGTCGACCTCCCCGGCATGCTCCTCGATAAGGCGGATGGCGCCGTTGT
>NZ_JBZXYT010000053.1:0-12215 GCF_059391765.1 Brachybacterium sp. SYSU DS0246
TACGGCCCCTGCAGGACGTGACCATCACCCTCGCCGGCCAGCAGATCACAGCCACCCCCGAACTCACCGACGACGCCCGAACCATCCTTGATGCACTGACACACTAAAGAGGTCCAACTCAGGTTCAACACACAGAGCGTGCAACCGTCACAGTGCGCAAACCAGCGCCTCCGCCGCGCAGCTTCAGGTCTCACTAGAGGAGCGCACGCACATTGCTCCCGCGAAACTTGTTCCGACTAGGGTCATAGGTCGGCATGAAAGCAATCAAGTTACCCAACTGCAGAAGAGGCCATTGCATTCGATCGAGAAGATCGCTCGCATGAAAGAAGTAAGACTCTCGACCTGCTCTAATGAACCCATACGATTTGCCCGCCGGCAATGTCTCCACCAACCCAGTCATTCGCCCCTCTGTCACCGCCGGAGCGACGAGGTAGGACCGGCACGTCACCGCCAATCCCTGCGCGACTCTGCCTAGGTACTCCGCCGATCCTTCCGCCTCTGCAATCCGATCACAAAGTCCAGATAGGTGATGAATCCAGTCGTCGAACTGAGCAGTCCTTACGTTCGCCGGCAATTCAGCAACAGCCTCAAAACATCCTTCAAGAAGTCCCAGAGCTTCTGACGCCATGCCGCGATTTAGCTCATACTCGCCCCCGAACGTCGCAGCGCGTAGTAGCAGTTCAAGAATCTCGCCCCATTGCGCTCGATTGGGCTCCTTCTTCGTTGCCGCAGCCGCGGACCCAAGAGATAACTCATATGAGCCTTCATTAAAGTGTGCGTTACCAATCCTAAGATAGATCTCACAGCTATCAGGATCCAGTCGAGCAGCTTCCTCGAAGTGAGCGCGTGCGACCTTAATCTCAATGCCTTCCTCCTCGAGAAATGCAGCAAGATGGTAGAGCGCCAAAGGCTTACTTTCAGTATCCGAGAGCTCCACCGCCTGCTCGTAAGCAAGCCTAGCCGAGACATTATCGCGCCGCAGAGAATGAACATAACCCTCGACGCGCCAGGCTTCAGAGTATCCGGGCGACAGCTTCTGCGCTTCGATGCAGGAAGCCAACGCCTGCTCCAGCTTTCCCGCCTTTGTCTCACGCATGGCTTTGGTTAGCTGACGAGCTGCCGGGGCGTTACGGAGATCGCGAATTGCAACAGTCCGTGGATCGAACTTCTTGTCGCGCTGCTCACTGCCCCGCTGTAGACGGCTACTCAGGTTGAGCAACTCGAGGTGCTTAGCAAGAACTTCTTCACGGACACGACTCGTAACCGGATTCCTCTTCGCCAGATACTCGTACGCGAATTCGCCAATCTCATATCCGGCATCGCTATTGACGCCCGAAACGTGCGTCATGCTGACGAAGTTACTCCGCATCAGGTCCAGAAGAGACATTTGAATTTCAGAAGCCGACATATTGCTAATGAATGCAAGTTCACCCTGATAGCGCACACCCCGGAGCACTTGCATGCTCTGCAAAACCCTGTGCGCACTGGGACTCAGCTGCTCGTAGATGTTCGACATGCAGAAATCCAGGAGTAGCTGACTTGTGGCGACCATGTCAGACGGGCGACGGCCGGCTTGGACCCCAGAAACGACCCACTTCACATAGAGCGGATGTCCTTTAAACTTCTCAACGAGCTTTACTCGTCCCTCTTCGTCGAGGTCCTTCAACACCTTTACGTTTCGACCATGCGCGAGCGACATCAGCAAAGCCTTCGACTCGCCATTCGTCAGAGGGTCGAGCTTGACGTCGTTCTCCTTGAACACGCCAATCCTGCTAGTCATAAGTACCTTCGAGCCGCTGGGAATCTCCCTAAGAAACTCCCTGAGCGGCTCATCAGAGACGGTTTCAAGGTTATCTAATATCAACAGAACCTTGAAAACTGACATGTACTCAAGGAGAGCTTCCATCGGGTCGTCGTCCTCGCCCGCACCTAGCTGACGAACTGCCTCAGAGAACATCCCCAGACTATCTTCAATCGCGCTGCTAATTCTTTCAATCTCATTGACTGTAAGCTGCTGGCTCTTGGCCGTAACCCAGACGACTGCCTCAAACTCCGACTTGGGCTCGTCCAAAAGGTCGTAGGCCAGCTTGAGCGCTAGTGCACTTTTCCCAATGCCACCATCTCCAAGAATGGAAATTGCAGGCCATGAGCCGAGAACATACCGCTTCAGCTTCCTCAGTACGGCCGCTCGTCCTAGAAACCCGGTCTCATCGAAATCCGGTGTCGGAAGGTTATGAAACGGTTCGTTTACGGGGTCACTTGGCAGTGCTACCCTCAACCCCAAGACCGAGGACGGGTCTTCTGCGATCTGCGCAATCATCCTCTTGGTTGCTTGCCAGTGAGCTGGGGCTGTGGCGACCAATGCTCGCGAGATATCAAGTGTTCGAGGCATATCTTCGATCTCGAGCGGGCGATTATGTGCAACCCTGTTCCGCGTCTGCGTGAATAGTCCGAGCTGACTCGCGGTGCTTTCAAGAGAAGCCTTAAGGTCATCAGAAAGGTATTGCTTCTTTGAAAGGAGGTATTCGTGCGTGTCGGCGTAATCGAGATATTCGATGAGCGAGTTCGCACCTTGGATCGGAGAGATGCGATCACCTGAACGCCGCGCTTCCGCCTTCGCAAGCACTGCGTCTGACAGTGGTGCCTCACACAGAGCCTGAGTCTCGGCGACCGCGGCCCTTGAATCTATCTCGATAGCGGAGATGAGGGCGAAGCAGGTTAGACGGGCTGCGTTGAACATGATCCGCTATCCATCCTTTCGAATTGGACTACTGACACGTTTCGTTCTTGGGACTGGGTCTGGCGTCTGAACTCATGGTGATCAAGACGAGAGAGGGGCCAGGTTTGCACTGCGATCCCAGGATACTGGGCCGAGTCGCGTCCGGTCGGTTCTTGAGTAGCGTATGGCCTTGACGCACGCCGGGTTCAAGCAGGTCGCGTTGGGCGCGAACAAGGAGCACCGAAGCCCGCAGCGAAGCGAGGAGCTGAGGGCGCACGCAGCTTCGTCGCCGCGGCGGCGTAGCCGCCCTTGAAGGAGTAGGGAAAGTTCTCACGAGCGAGCACTCGACGTCGAGACCGCCAGTGGACTTGCGGGCGCTGGCCTCGGGCCCTGTCGTCCGGCAGGAACTCCCGAGGTCAACTTCTGACACCACCGCGATGGTGCAGCTACGCGTTCGATGATAGCGGGGCGGAGCTGACGGGGCTCGTGTGTCGGGAACCTCCACGGGCAGCACGCCCGCTTCCCACTCCGTGGCGATAACTGGCGAGGGTGCTCTCCCCAGATGACGCGCGCTTGCTTCTGCCCGGCGGCGCGCCCGGGAGCCTTCGCGGTAGCCTCCTTGACCAAGGTCCTCTGGAAGGAGCACATCAGTGGGATCCTCTGAGGCAGGTAAGGCGTTCACCAGATTCGGCGAGGAGCCGAGTTCGATTCCTGAGCCCTCTGACCCGAGCGTCGAACTCCGAGAGTGCACAAGGAGGCTCAACGGGCGTCTCGGGCCCACGCTGGTGTCGGCCCTGGCTGGATCCATGGATCCTCAGCATGCCCGTGCGTGGGTGGCGGGATCAGCAGTCCCGAGCCCCTCCGCCGCGCGACGTCTTCGCGCTGCCTACTCCGCCTGGTGCACGGTCTCTGAGGCCGAGGGCGAGGCACTCGCACGCATGTGGTTCACGGGGGCCAACCCATTGCTCGACGACGACTCACCCGTGAACGCCCTCCGGCAAGGCCGCCTCGACGCCGTTCGTCGTGCTGCCACTGCGGTCGAGGATGGCTCCTTCGCCGGGTGATTTCGCTTGACGGCACGGTTGGACGATGCGGCGATCGTCGCATCGCGCGAACCGGGAATGGTCAGCTGCGCACGGCAACGCCCGCTTGTTTCATGGCACGACTCTCGAACTCAAAGTACTCACCGTGTTCTGCACTGAGGCGCGAGAGCGCATGTTTCACAAGGGGCGGCGAAACGTCCGTCAGTGCTCTTCTGCCCTCTACGCTGAGCAAACTCATGTCGGAGTATCCGCGTAACGGGTTCGGGTCGAACCGGGATTCGACCAGCGTGCGGTCGCGCCAGCCCTCGCCGTACATCACGTCGACAGTCTCATCGACGAAGGCCGCGAACGCGCTACGAATTTCCGTACGCAGGCGGTAATCATCCCGCGCCTGGTCGTTCCGTTCGCGGAGCATCTCATCATCTACTGACGCGAAGGCAGTCTCGACGAGGTCGAAGGACATTCGTTCGCTCAGGAGAGACCTGACGGCGTCAACATGGATCGACGAGTATCTGCGCCGCAAGTTCCCTGGCGTGACTCGTTGCCAGCTTGCAACTTCCTGAAGACTGGGCCGCTCGCTCGCAACGGCGTGAGCGTAGGCCGTCAGCAGAGTTCGCAGGTCCTTTGCCTCACCCTCAGACTCGTTCGCAAAGCCGAGCGACGCCAGGAGGAACAGCTCGTCGCGCTGTCCCGACTCGAGCTCCTCCCTTGCAGTTTTGCTCGTCTCGAGCGTGCGCAACCTCAGCTTCTCCGCCAGGTCGCGGATCGGCTCGGGCAGGCTGAAGGAGTCTCCGACCTGCACGTCGGTAGCGGTGTACGAGTACCTCATACCGCCATCATACGACCGCGACCACCTTGTCACTTGACATCTGTCACGCGTCATGTGTCTACTGGTTGCGCAGTTGATCCCAACCCAAGGAGGCCAACCATGGCTGTGCAGACTCGTTTCCCCGTCCAGATGGAGGACGTGTTCCCCCAGGGCGCGTACATGATCGGCGAGGTCACCGCCGCGGAGGACTTCGACAGGAAGAGGGCCGGTGAGGTCGATCCTCAGGTCCGTGACAAGGTCTCCGGCCAGCGCGTCTGGCAGGTCCGGGTACTGGATCCGGACCCCGAGAGTCGGAAGGGGCAGGCTGAGGTGACCGTGAAGGTCTCCTCCGATCACCAGCCCGTGCCGCCCAAGGGGCCGGCCACTGGCCCCTTCCGCGCCGTCGCCTTCGAGGGGCTCACCCTCACGCCGTACGTCGACCAGAACGGGAACTTCCCGAAGATCGCGTACTCGTTGAGGGCCACGGGCTTCGCCGAGGCGAAGGCTTCCGCTCGCACCTCGAGCACCGAGGCGGAGTGATCATGGAGCGGAAGGCGATGGGTCTGCTCAACGTCGCAGCGATCGGGATCCTGCTCTGGCAGATCATCCCGCTCGGCTGGCAGCTGGCGTTCGGGGGTGCGTGAGCCATGCACACCGCCTCCCTCGCCTTCCGCTTCGGCCTCGCCGAGCTGCGGTGGAGTCTCACGGGCCTCTGGGGCCACGTGCGCTGGTTCCACCGGTTCTGGTTCGTCGTCGCGATGTTCACCTGGCTCGCGGCCGACGTACTCGACAGTTGGAAGCCCTTCGCGGTCGTCGGAGCCATCGCGCTGTACTTCGCACTCTGGGCCCGGTTCCAGCCCCATACGTACTGTCGGGCCATCTCCCACCCGCTGACGCGCCGGTCCGTCTGGCTCGACTTTCTCGAGTCATGGCCGCTGCTCATGGAGGAATGCGGGCTCGCGTCGTCCAGCACTGATCGTGAGGGGCAGAAGCGCCTCGTCTGCCCCACCATCGTGAGCAAGAGGTGGACTCGCAACGAGCTCGCCGTCGTGCCCGGACTGCTCACTGGCCAGACCGTCGAGGACCTCCAGAAGGTCGCGGACCGCCTCCGCACGACGGCAGGCGCCACGGACATTCGCGTGACGGGAGACCTCTCCCCCACCCTGATCTTCACGTTCGGCGATGCTCTCTCCGAGATCGTCTACCGCGGGCTCCCGGAAACAGAAGATCCCTGGGATGGCCGCTCGGTGTGGATGGGCATCGACACCAGGGACGACGACTGGTGGCTCCGCATCGCGGGCACACACACCCTCGTGGCTGGTTCCTCCGGCTCCGGGAAGGCATCGCTCGTCTGGGGCGTCACCATCGGCCTCGCTCCCGCCATCACTCGCGGCGAAGCCCAGGTACACGGGATCGACCTCAAGGGCGGCGTCGAGCTGGGTATGGGCAAGGATCTGTTCACCCGCTATGCCGTGACCCCTGCCGAAGCCGTGGTGGTTCTCGAAGACGCCGTCGAGGCGATGAGCGCTCGTCTCGAACGGATGGCCGGTCGTACTCGCCGGCACACCGCGAGTGCGGATGAACCGCTGGTCGTCGTGCTGATCGACGAGGTGGCCGCACTGACGTCGTACATGGAGGACCGCGACCTCAAGAGCCGCGCTCGCACCGCGATTTCGCTGCTCTGCTCCCAGGGTCGCGCCGTCGGCTACACCGTGGTCGCCTGCCTCCAGGACCCCCGGAAGGAGACGATTCCGAACCGGGGCCTGTTCACCCAAATGGTCGGGCTCAGACTGCGTGATCGCGAGGAGACCTCCATGGTCCTCGGGGACGGCGCGGTGGCGTCCGGAGCCCTCTGCCACAAGATCCCGCTCGCCTCTCCGGGGATCGGCTATGTGGTCCCGGAAGACGGTTCGGAGCCGATCCGCGTGCGCGCTGCGTTCGTCGATGACGACCTGATTCCGGCAGCGGCCGAACGGTTCCCGGCCCCGTCGACGATCCCCGTCGTCGTCCCGGAGCCCACGGAGAAGCCTCGTAGCTCGCGGGCTCGCGCTCGGAGCAAGTCGGATTCGGAAGGAGCCGCATCGTGATCGACTCCGATCTCTACGCCCTCGATGTCGAGGACCCCACCGCGCTGACACGGATGCTCTCTGACGGCTTCGAGGACTGGTCCAAGCAGGCCGCCTCGACCGGGTTCTGCTCCCGCCCGGTGCGCCTCTTCGGTCAGGCGCGCACCTTCGATCGCAGGTCCGGCCAGCACCTCCACACGTTCGACAGCCGCGACCTCCCTGACAGCGTTCTCTACGTCCGCTGCGGCAATCGGCGGGCCTCCCGCTGCCCCTCGTGCTCGCATGAGTACCAGGGCGATATGTGGCACCTCCTCTCCGCAGGTGTCTCCGGCGGGGACAAGGGGGTCCCGGAGAGCGTCTCCGCTCACCCGCTGGTGTTCCTCACGCTGACCGCACCGTCGTTCGGAGCTGTGCACTCGTCGACTCGTCCAGGTGCCCAGCCTCGGCCGTGCACCGTCAACGCAGCACCGGGACTGTGCGAGCACGGTCGCCCTCGTCGGTGCGCCGAGCACCACGCCGCTGATGATGCTCTGGTCGGTCAGCCTCTGTGCCGGGATTGCTACGACTACGAGGGGCAGGCAGTCTGGCAGTGGCACTGCCCTGAGCTGTGGCGTCGGTTCACAATCCGCCTGCGCCGTCTCGTCGCGACGCACCTCGGCATGAGCGAGAGGGCCTCGAGGGATCTCCTCCGCGTGCAGTTCGCCAAGGTCGGCGAGTACCAGAAGCGCGGCGCGATCCACCTGCACGCGCTGGTCCGGCTCGATGGGGCACCGACGGACGACGAGCCCTTCCCCGCTCCCGCCATCAATGTCACCGCGTCCTGGCTTGCTGAGCGCTGTCTCGAAGCCGCGCAGGTCGTTGAGGTCGATGCTGCGCCGGTCGACGGCAATGACTCCGCTCGTGCGCTCTGCTTCGGGCGTCAGGTCGACGCTCGCCCCGTCCAGCGACACACAGACGATGGCGGCGACGTCTCCCCCGAGATGGTGGCGGCCTACCTTGCCAAGTACGCCACTAAGGCGGCTGGTGATGTCGCAGCGGAGGGCGCACCGAATCGCCATCTCCAGCGGCTGCGGGAGACCTGCCTCGAGCTGTGTGGGCGGGCGCTCCTCGCCGAAGGTTTCTCCAGCCCCTACGCGCTGCTCGGGAAGTGGGCTGATGCCCTGGGTTTCCGCGGTCACTTCGCGAGCAAGTCCCGGCGGTTCTCCACGACTCTCGGCACACTCCGCGATGCGCGGCGCAAGTACCACCGCGACCGCGAGCAGCTCGAGACCCGCGACGAGCCGACGGCGACCGATGACTCCTGCGACGACACCGAGCACACCGTCGTGATCAACGAGTTCCGCTTCGCCGGCCAGGGCTGGCTAACCCCCGGCGATGCCGAGCTCGCCCGCTCTGCTGCCGACGCAGCACGCGAGTGGAAGGACTCTCGCCGCGTCGACCGTCGAATCCATGAGAAAGGAAAGAACAATGGAAAAGCTCTGCTTCACCGCTGATGAGGTCGCTGACCGGCTCAGCGTCTCGAAGACACGGGTGTACGACCTGATGCGTTGCGGCGAGCTGCCCAGCGTCAAGCTCGGTCGCTCCCGCCTGGTCAAGGCCGCCGACCTTCTCGCGTACGTCGAGAGCCTCGAACCGGCCCCTGTGGTCGCATGAGCCGCGCAAACGGTGAGGGCAGCATCTACCGGCGCAAGGACGGTCGGTGGGCTGGTGCGGCGTACGTCCTGACCCCGGACGGCATTCGTCGGCGTAAGACGGCGTACGGGAAGACTCGCAAAGAGGTCAGCGCGAAGCTCGCCAAGATGCAGGAGTCGTCCCGCTCGGGCATCGCGGCGACTCCTGGCCGTCTCACCGTGAAGGCATTCCTGGAAGCCTGGATGCGCGACGTCCAGGAACCGCGGCTGAGCCCGGCGACCTATCAGACGTATGAAGGCTATATCCGGAACCACATCGTGCCCGCGCTCGGCTCCAAGCCCCTGGGTCTACTGACCGCGTCGGGTCTGCGGGAGTTCCTCGGGGCGAAGACTCGGGAGGGCAAGAGCGCGGCCACGGTCAAGCAGATCCACGCGATCATCCGCTCGGCCCTCCAGCACGCCATGCGCGAGGACCTCGTCCCTAGGAATGTGGCGAAGCTGGTCGTGGTCTCCAGCCCTGCCCACCGGGAGGTCGAGCCGCTGACCCCTGAGGAGGCGAAGAGGCTCCTGAGGGAGGCAAAGGGGCACGACTGGGAAGCCTTGTGGACCCTCTACATCGGGCTCGGGCTGCGACGGGGCGAGGCCCTCGGGCTCCGGTGGAGCGATGTCGACCTCGAGAGCAGCCGTCTGCGGGTCGTGCAGTCCCTTCAGCGCTCTCGGGGTGAGCTGCGCTTGAAGAGCCCTAAGACGGACACCTCGCGTCGTCGGATCGTGGTTCCGTCCTTCTGCATCGACGCTCTGCGACGTCACCACTCCTCCGAGCGAGTGAAGCTTGCTTCGCTCGGTCTGCCCATGGACCCGACGACGCTCGTGTTCACGTCCCAGGCCGGTACGCCGATCGAGCCGCGCAACGTGAACCGCGCCTTCGAGGCGCTCCTGAAGAAGGCGGAGCTGCGCCGGGTCAAGCTGCACGACCTCCGGCACACCTGCGCCTCCCTGTTGCTCGCCGAGGGGGTCGCCCCGCGGGTGGTCATGGAACTGCTGGGGCACTCCGCCATCGCGGTCACGATGAACACCTACTCGCATGTCATCCCGGCCCTCCAGGACGAGTCCGCGCTGCGGATGGACGCGCTATTCCGGTAGCCTCCCAGAGGCCCCATTGCACCATGTGAGCCATGCTGTCAACACCAAGGCGGAAAAATTGAAGATGCAATCAGAACCCACTGAGGCCAACGTCCTCGGGAGCCCGAGTCGCGCTCACGGACCTTGGACTGAGTTCCCCTATCCAGCCTTCTGGGTCGACCGCTTCCCCTCGACGTCCTCGGCCGACCCGCAGTTCATGTCCGTGGTGTACGACGAAGAGCGGCGCATGCGGTGGTTAGACGCTGACGACGAGCTGGACGTCGCCCTCCCGAAAGCTCTTGCCGCATCCCGGTCAGAGGGCGGCGAAAGCGCAGTGGTGTACCGCTACCTGATCCATCGGGGCTCCCCTGACCCCGACGCAACGTCGAAGTGCTCGATTCTGATCGACGGGTGGTACGAACTGTCGACGCTTGGCATCGCCGCCTGGGTCAGTGCCGTCGAAGTTGCTGCCCCGACCCCACTCGCAGATTAGAAGGGGCAGCCCGGTCGACTTGCCTGCGCCGGGTAAGGCCCCGGGAGCCCGGCTGGACGCTCCGCAGACTGCGACCTATGAGCCATGTAGGTGGGACTGCTGCACGGATAGGTGACAGTTGCGGTGTTATGCCGCCAGGGTGACGGTCGGGTTCATGATGGTCTCGTATTCTATGGGGGTAAATCGGCCCAGGCGGGCCTGCCGGCGGCGTCGGTGATAGGTGCGTTCGATCCAGCTGATGATCGCGATCCGGAGCTCCTCGCGGGTCCGCCAGCGACGCCGGTTCAGCACGTTCTTCTGCAGTAGAGCAAAGAACGATTCCATGGCCGCGTTGTCCCCGGCGGCACCGACTTGGCCCATCGATCCGATGAGGTGATGACAGTTGAGAGCGCGCACGAACTTCCGCGCCCGAAACTGCGACCCGCGGTCGGAATGCACGATGCATCCCACTGTGTCACCGCGTCGCGATACGGCGCTGTCCAGGGCGTTCACTGCGAGGCGGGCTTTCATCCGCGAGTCCATCGAGTAGCCGACGATCCTCCCGGAGAACGCGTCCTTGATCGCGCAGAGGTAGAGCTTGCCCTCATCGGTGGGGTGCTCGGAGGGGGCACCTCCCGCTTGCGGGGGAATGTCGGTCAGCCACAGCTCGTTGACGTCATCGGCGGTGAAGTCCCGCTTGACGAAGTCATCGTGCACGGGCGGGCCCGGCCTCTCGCGCTTCTTCCCCCGCTTTTTCCCGAAGGCGGAGTACCACTGATTGTCCCGGCAGGTCCTCCACGCGGTCCGCTCACACATCGACTCCCCACGCTCGGCCGCTTCACCAGCGAGGCATCTGTGCCCGAACTCGGGGTCGTCGCGGTGCGCGTCGAACAGCGCGTTCGCACGGTAGGCCTCGACCAGCTCGGTCTCGGTGACCTGTTGTTTCCGCCAGCGGTAGTAGGGCTGGCGGGAGAGCTTCAGCGCCCGCAGGGACACCGTGACACGGATCTTGTCGGCGGCGAGCTCGCTCACGAGCGGGTAGAGCCTTTTGACGGCAGGTTCGCCTGGGACAGGTAGGCCGCTGCGCGGCGGAGGACCTCGTTCTCCTGCTCCAACAGCCGGATCCGCTTACGGGCATCACGCAGCTCGGCCGACTCCTCGCAGGTCTTGCCGGGCCGGTTGCCGTCCTCGATGTCGGCTTGGCGCAGCCATTTCTGCAGCGTCATCTCGTGGACGCCGAAGTCCTTGGCGATCTGCGCGATCGTGACGCCCTCCTCGCGAGACCGGGCCACTCGCACGACATCGTCGCGGAACTTCTGGGGATAGGGAGCGGGCATGGTGCACATCCTTCCGGGCCGCCCAGCGGGCAAGCCAGATCAGATGTCACCTATCCGTGCAGCAGTCCCACTTCCTCGCCTACTTCGACCGCTCCAGCACCAGCCGCGGTACGCCAGAGGCCATCGACGGCCTCCTCGAGCACCTCCGCGGCACCGCTTCGGGCTACCGCAATCTCACCCATTACATCATTCGCTCACTGCCTCACACCGGAGGGTTCATCCCCCTGCTACCCCCTCAAATGCGACGAGCCGCCAAAGTCCCCAACGTCGACCGCACGAACAAACTCAGCGTTGCTAAACGTTGACTCAAGCCTCCCAGGGCTTGCCGACAGTACTAATACCTGGTCACAGAGCCGGGCTACCTCTGCGGCGTCATGGCTAACCATGATAACAGTTGCACTGGTGTACTTAAGGAAACCTTCAAGCATCTCATGAGCAGCAGCTTTGCTCACACTGTCGAGTGCCGCAAAGGGCTCATCAAGCAACACCAAGTTCGGCTCACAAGCCAGAGCGCGGCACAGTTCCACCCGCTTGCGCATCCCCCCAGACAGCTCAGCTGGACGGGCGTCATCCCAGCCCCTTAATCCCACCATCTCAAGTAACTCCAACACACGCCTCTTCCGCCAAGCCCGTTCCATACCGGCTATGCGAAGCGGAAGCTCAATATTCTTCGCCACACTCAGCCACGGATACAACGCCTCATGCTGAAACATCACACCCATTCTCGGCTCCACAGCTCGTCCCGAGATAGAGAACCAATCCACATTACCGGCGGCGATCGGAAATAGCCCGGCAAGCATCCGCACCACCGACGATTTGCCGCAACCAGAGGGGCCAAACAGCGCAGTAATCTCACCTCCGCGTGCAACGAAGCTCAAATCTTCCACAACAGCACTATCACCAAATGACAGTGTCACTCTTGATACTACCACACGGCATCCATCGTCACCCACTGCGCTTTTCCTCCCAAGACCCCAATACACCCGATAGGCCATCCCATACGGAAGCTGAAATGAA
>NZ_JBZXYT010000054.1:0-11464 GCF_059391765.1 Brachybacterium sp. SYSU DS0246
GCGGTCAGGACTCCCTCGAAGGGACTCCCGACACCTCGTACAAGTACCTGATCATGCCGATGCGGATCTGAGGGCGGGAGTGGTCTCTCCGTGCAGCTGACCGCTCTCGACCTCACGGACTACCGCTCCTACCCGCGGCTCACCCTGCCGGTGCATCCGGGCATCACGGTGATGGTCGGCCAGAACGGCCAGGGCAAGACGAACATCGTCGAAGCCGTGTGGTACCTGGCGACCCTCTCCAGCCACCGCGTGCCGCACGACGCGGCACTGGTGCGCCGCGGGGAATCGACCGCGATCATCCGCGCCACCTTCCAGCGTGCCGGTCGCCCGCTGCAGGTCGACCTCGAGATCACCCCGGGCAGGGCGAACCGCGCCCGGCTGCAGGGCCAGAACGTCTCCCGCCTGCGCGACCTGCTCGGCGAGGTGCGGGCCGTGCTCTTCGCGCCCGAGGACCTGGGCCTGGTCAAGGCCGATCCCGAGGGCCGGCGACGCTTCCTGGACGAGCTGCTGTTCGTCATCGCCCCCCGCTACGCCTCGGTCAAGGCCGACTACGACCGTGTGCTCAAGCAGCGCAGCAACCTGCTCAAGCAGATGCGTTCCCTGCGCCGCGGCAGCAGCGCCAATCCCGTCGGCGGCCTGGACCCATCCGAGACGGCCGCCTCCACCCTCGAGGTGTGGGACCAGCAGCTCGCCCGCCTCGGCGCGGATCTGCTGCGCGCCCGGCTCCACCTGGTCAACCGCCTCCGCCCCCACCTGGGCTACTCCTACCTGCGGGTCGCCACGGACGAAGGCGCCGAAGAGGCCCTCGACCTCCCGCCCGACCAGCGTGGGGACGTCGATTCCCCGGCCGACGTGGCCTACCGCTCCACCGCACTGGACGAGCTCGGGGCCGCGCCGGGACAGCTGCCCAGCACCCGCGAGATCCACGACGTGCTGCTGGATCTGCTCGCCCGCCGCCACGACGAGGAGATCGACCGCGGCGTCACGCTCAGCGGGCCGCATCGCGACGACCTCGAGATCCGGCTGCACGACTTCCCCGCCAAGGGCTATGCCAGCCACGGCGAGTCCTGGTCCCTGGCCCTCGCCCTGCGACTGGCCTCCTACGATCTGCTGCGGCTCGAGGAGGGCGACCTCGGGGACGGTGAACCGATCCTCATCCTCGACGACGTCTTCAGCGAGCTCGACACCCGCCGCCGCGACCGCTTGGGGCGGATCGTCACCCACGCGTCGCAGGTGCTGATCACCACCGCGAACGACAGTGACATCCCCGCGTCCCTGGACGGCGAGATCCACGTCGTCGACGTCAGCCTGGGAGCGGCCGTGCCCCGCGAGGACGGGAGCCGGCCATGACCCCGCGTCCCGGCGGCGACCCAGGCAGCGACGGTCCCTCCCGGCCGCGCCTCGCCAATCCCTACGACCTCTCCACCTGGACCGGTCGCACCGACGGCGCGCGTCCCGGCCCCTCAGCCGGACAGGCACTGCCGGCTCCACCGGAGGAATCGGGCCGCGGCTCACGGGCGACGGCCCCGAGCGGGTCGGCCCGGTCGCGCCGCGAGGGCAGCACCGGCCCGGACGCGGCCTTCGGGGCGGGCGCCCCTGGTGGTCCCGGCGACGGTGACGGCACGGTGGGCGCGGACGAGACCGAGGAGCTGTACGACCCCCCGGACCTCGCCGCCGTGGCCGACCCCTTCGAACTGGCCCGCCGCACGGTCAACCGCTCGCGGGCCGCGGCGCGGGACCGGGGCCTGTTCCCCATCTCGGCGAAGACCCAGGCACGAGATGTGCGCGACCGATCCGGCAGCGCGCCCGGCTACTCGGGCGCCCGGCCGGACCCCCGGGACCCCCAGAGCATCGAGACCGTGCTGCGCAAAGTGCTGGGGAACCTGGGCTGGAACGCGGGGATGAGCGCCGGGCGCGTGCTGGAGGAATGGGACGACATCGTGGGCGAACGGATCAGCACCCACTGCCGCCCCGTCAGCTTCGAGGACGGCGTGCTCGTGGTCAGCGCCTCCTCCTCCGCCTGGGCATCCCAGCTGCGGATGCTCTCACCCCAGCTGATCACGACCATCGAGGAGCACATCGGCGCCCACGTGATCTCCGAGCTGCGGGTCACGGGCCCGGCCGCGGCCGAGCGCAGCTGGAAGAAGGGCCGGCGCACTGTCACCTGGCGCGGACCCCGCGACACCTACGGGTGAGACGCGCCTCGGCCCCGCCACGGCGGGCCACCGACTGCTAGCGTGGGCTCCGACGAGCTGGAAAGCTCGCGTGCACTGGGGTCGGTGAAATTCCGAGCCGGCGGTGACAGTCCGCGACCCGATGGCCTTCGGCCCTCGGTTGACCAGGTGGAACTCCTGGACCGACGGTCAGAGTCCGGATGGGAAGCGCACGCGACGTCGTCCTCCGGACGGCCCTGGCCGCGCACTCTCCGTGCGCCGGCAGCGGCACCCCGGAGTGACGCCGCCTCCGTGACCCCTCCCTCACTCCGGACCGCGAGCGACGCGGACCGGAGGAGAGAGCATGCTGAACACGCATGAGCGCGACGCCCTGCGCCGCGCCTTGGAGATCGCGGCGGATCCTGGCGTCCCCCTCGGCCCCAATCCCCGCGTCGGCTGCGTCCTGCTGACCCCGGACGGCACGGTCCTCGCCGAAGGCCACCACCGCGGGGCCGGCACGGCCCACGCCGAAGCCGACGCCCTCGCCGGCGCTCGCCGTGAGGGAAGGGGATCGCCGGCCGGGGCGACGGCCGTCGTCACGCTCGAGCCCTGCACCCACGTCGGCCGCACCGATCCGTGCGCGGACGCGCTGATCGCCGCCGGCATCGCCCGGGTCGTCATCGCCCGCCGGGATCCGAACCCCGTGGCCGCCGGCGGGATCGAGACGCTGCGCGCCGCAGGGATCGAGGTCGAGGACGAGGTCCCGGAGGATCTCGCGGCGCGGGCGGCCGCCCTGAACCGCGGCTGGGAGCACGGCTTGCGGCACGGCCGCCCCCTGGTCACCGCGAAGATCGCCCTCACCCTGGACGGCAGGGCTGCCGCGGCCGACGGCAGCAGCCGCTGGATCACCGGCGAGACCGCCCGGCAGGAGGTCCACCGCCTCCGCGCCACCTGCGACACCGTGCTGATCGGTACCGGCACCGCGCGCGCGGACCATCCGACCCTCACCGCCCGCCGGGGCGACGGCACGCTCCTGCCCCGGCAGCCGCACCGGGCCGTCATGGGCACCAGCGACCACCCGCCGCTGCCGGCCCTGGACGGAGCCGGCCCCGAGATCCCGCTGCGCACCCGGGATCCCTCCAGCGCCCTCACCGATCTTTTCGAGCGCGGGCAACGCCACGTGCTGCTCGAGGGCGGGCCCACTCTCACCGCCGCCTTCCTCGCCGCCGGCACGGTCGACGAACTCATCGTCCACCTCGCCCCGACCCTGCTCGGCGCCGGCCCCGCCGGGATCGGTGACCTCGGCATCACCACGATCGCCGACCGCCTCGACCTCGACCTCGTCACCACCGAGCCACTGACCTCACCCGACGGGCGCACCGACCTCCAGCTGACCCTGCGCCCCCGCACCACCCGACCCTGACCCGAAGGGAACCCACCATGTTCACAGGCCTCATCGAGGAGCTGGGGACGGTCGACGCCGTCATCCCGCCCGACCAGTCCCATCCCGACCAGCCCCGGCCCGACGGGACCGGGCCCGACCACGGCACCGTCCGGCTGCGGATCCGCTCGCCCCACGTCCTCGAGGACGTCGCCCTCGGCGACTCGATCGCCGTCAGCGGCTGCTGCCTGACCGTCGCGGACATCGACGGCGAGATCTGGACCGCCGACGTCATCCCCACCACCCTCGCCGCCACCACCCTCGCGGGTCTCAGCGCCGGCGACCGCGTGAACCTCGAGCGCTCGTTGCGCGCCGACGGGCGCCTGGGCGGGCACATCGTCCAGGGCCATGTCGACCGGGTCGGGGAGGTTCTGGGCCGGGAGGAGGGCCAGGGCGGGACGCTGCTGCGCCTGAGCACCCCGGGCCTGGATCGCTACCTCGTGGAGAAGGGCTCGCTCACCGTGGACGGGGTGAGCCTCACCGTCGCCGCGCTCGAGGACGGCCTGGTCACCATCGCGCTGATCCCCGAGACCCTCGAGCGCACCACGCTCGGCCTGCGCCGCGTGGGCGACCGGGTCAACCTGGAGGTCGACGTGCTCGCGAAGTACGTCGAGAAGCTGACGGTCGGCGCACTGGCCGGAGCGGAGACCGGACGATGAGCACGCTGCGACTGGACCCGATACCCCGCGCGATCGACGACATCGCGGCCGGCCGGCCGGTGATCGTGATCGACGACGAGGACCGCGAGAACGAGGGCGACCTGATCCTCGCCGCGAGCGCCGCGACCCCGGAGCTGCTGGCCTTCGCCGTGCGGTACTCCAGCGGTCTGCTCTGCGCGCCCGTGAGCGCCGCCCGGGCCGACGCCCTCGAGCTGCCGCTGATGGTCGCCTCCAACGCCGATCCGCTGCGCACCGCGTACACGGTCAGCGTCGACGCCCACGAGGGCGTCACCACCGGCATCAGCGCCGCCGACCGGGCCCGCACCCTGCAGGTGCTGGCCTCCCCGCGGTCCGGCCCCGGCGATCTGATCCGACCGGGACACGTCTTCCCCCTGCGAGCCCGCGACGGCGGCGTGCTCGAACGGCGCGGCCACACCGAGGCCGCGGTGGACCTCACGCGCCTGGCGGGCCTGCCGGACGTCGGGATGATCGTCGAACTCGTCCACGACGACGGCAGCATGATGCGCGGGCCCGCCCTGCGCGCGTTCGCCGACGAGCACGGCCTGGCCATGATCTCGATCGAGGCCCTCGTCGAGCACCGGCGGACCCACGACGCTCCGGCGTTCGCGGAGTCTCCGGAGCTGCCGGCCGCGCCCGTCCCGCAGGTGAGGCACGAGCCGCTGGAGGTCACGGCGCCGGTCGAGCTGCCGACGAGATACGGCCGGTTCCGTGCGCTCGCCGTCCGCGAGGGCTCGGCAGAGCACCTGGTCCTCGTGCGCGGCGAGGTCACCACGCCCGGGCCGGTGCTGACGCGGGTCCACTCCGAGTGCGTCACCGGGGACATCCTGGGCAGCCGGCGCTGCGACTGCGGTCCCCAGCTCGAGGAGTCGCTCGCCCGCATCGATGCCGCCGGTCGGGGGGTGCTGATCCTGCTCCGCGGCCATGAGGGCCGCGGCATCGGGCTGCTGGAGAAGCTGCGCGCCTATGCGCTCCAGGAGCACGGCCGCGACACCGTCGACGCCAACCTCGATCTCGGCCTCCCGGTCGACTCCCGATCCTTCACGATCGTCCCGCAGATCCTCGACCACCTCGGCGTCGGCGCGATCGAGCTGCTCACCCAGAACCCGGCGAAGGCCGACGCGCTGCGCGCCGGAGGCATCGAGGTCACGGGCACGGTGGACCTGACCACCCACGCCACCCCCGAGAACCTCGCGTACCTGACCACCAAACGCGACCGGCTGGGCCATCACCTCGTCGGCCTGCCACCGATCACCTCCGCCGGCCTCCCCCGCGAGGCCGGCACCGCACCGAACGGAGAGAGACCATGAGCGGATCCGGAAGCCCCACCGCGGAGATCCCCCACCTGCCCGGCGCCCGCGTCGCCCTCGTCGCGGCCTCCTGGCACGACCAGGTGATGGACGGTCTGATCGCCGGCGCCCTGCGCGCCTGCGCCGAGGCTCAGCTGCCCGATCCGGCCGTGCTCCGCGTCCCCGGCAGCATGGAGCTGGCCGTGGTCGCGGACCGCCTGGCCCGCACCCACGACGTCGTCGTCGCCCTCGGCGTCGTCATCCGCGGCGGGACCCCGCACTTCGACTACGTCTGCCGGGCGGCGACCGACGGACTCTCCCGGGTCAGCCTCGACCACGGGATCCCTGTGGGCTTCGGCCTCCTGACCTGCGATGATGAGCAGCAGGCGCTGGATCGTGCGGGTCTGCCCGGATCCGGTGAGGACAAGGGATACGAGGCCGCCTCGGCGGCTCTGGTCACGGCCGGAGTGCTCGGGCGGATCCCGTCGGCCGCGGGCGGGAGGAGCTGAGCAGCCGCGGGGACCGGCCGGCGCGGACGCATCGGATCCTCAGATTCGCCTGTGCCGCGCCCGGACCCCGGGCGACGTACCGGTCCCCGTCGGCCGGTCCGTCGGCGCCTTGCAGAGCCCTTCGCGCGACGCGTGGCACCGATTCTGCGTCACGTTGTCCACACGACGGAGTGGCGTAATAGGTCCAGACGGCGTTTTCCGGTAGAATCGAGCAGGTTCGGCCGACGTCCTCCGACGTCCTCGTGGACTCATGCCGTCGGCTCGGCCGCTGTGGCCTACGGGTCCCCGTACGCGCGTGCGCGCGCGGGAGCTCCGTGGGCCGCCTGTGTGCTGAGCCGGACCCATGGGCCGCGGCGCACTGCCGAACTCCCCTCGGCGCACTCCGGGCCGAGGGACCCAGGACTGCGAGGAGCCACACCAGGTGAGCGACAGCGACCGACCCATGCCCGACCAGGACGCGCCCCAGAGCATCCCGGACCCGTCGTCCGGAACCAGCGAGGAGACCGCCGCCGCCCCGGTGCCCGGGTCCGCCGGCGAACGGGCCGCCCACGCTCCCGAGCACTACGAGGCCTCGGACATCACCGTCCTCGAGGGCCTCGAGGCGGTCCGCAAGCGCCCGGGCATGTACATCGGCTCCACCGGTGAGCGCGGACTGCACCACATGGTCCAGGAGATCGTCGACAACTCCGTGGACGAGGCGATGGCCGGCCACGGCGACGCCATCGAGGTGACGCTGCTGGCCGACGGCGGCGTCCGCGTCGTCGACCACGCCCGCGGCATCCCCGTGGACATGCACCCCACCGAGGGGAAGCCCGCGGTGGAGCTGGTGCTGACCGTGCTGCACGCCGGCGGCAAGTTCGGCGGCGGCGGCTACGCGGTCTCCGGCGGCCTGCACGGCGTGGGCTCCTCCGTGGTCAACGCCCTGTCCTCGCGCATGGAGGTCGAGATCCGCCGCCAGGGCCACGTGTGGCGCCAGGCCTACCGGCGCGGCGTCCCCGAGGGCCCGCTGGACAAGGGCGAGGAGACCGAGGAGACCGGCACCACCATCACCTTCTGGGCCGATGACGAGATCTTCGACGAGACCGTCTACGACTTCGAGACCCTGCGCAAGCGGTTCCAGCAGATGGCGTTCCTGAACAAGGGACTGCGGATCACGCTGACCGACGAGCGTCCCTCCGAGGACGATCAGGACGGCGAGGACGACATCGTCGACGTCGAGCTCGCGGCCGAGGGCGCCGGCACGGAGACCGGGCCGCACTCGGTCACCTACCTCTACGAGCGCGGCCTGCAGGACTTCGTCGAGTTCATCAACACGGCGAAGAAGGCCGAGGTGATCCACCCCGACATCATCTCCTTCGAGTCCGAGGACACCGAGGCGCACATCTCCGTCGAGGTGGCCATGCAGTGGACGGGTGCCTACTCGGAGTCCGTGCACACCTACGCCAACACGATCAACACCCACGAGGGCGGCACCCACGAGGAGGGCTTCCGCAGCTCGCTGACCTCGATCGTGAACCGCTACGGGCGCGCACAGGGCCTGCTCAAGGAGAAGGACGCCAACCTCACCGGCGAGGACATCCGCGAGGGCCTGACCGCGGTGATCTCGGTGAAGCTGGGCGAGCCCCAGTTCGAGGGCCAGACCAAGACCAAGCTGGGCAACACCATCGCCCGCACCTTCATGGTCAAGGTGATGACCGACCAGCTCCAGGACTGGTTCGTCTCCCACCCGCAGGAGGCCAAGGCCATCGTCATGAAGGGCCAGGCGGCCGCCGCCGCCCGCGAGGCGGCCCGCAAGGCCCGCGACGCCACCCGCCGCAAGTCGCCGCTGGAGTCCGGCGGCATGCCCGGCAAGCTCAAGGACTGCGCCTCCCGCAATCCTGCGGAGTCGGAGATCTTCATCGTCGAGGGCGACTCGGCCGGCGGCTCCGCGGTCTCGGGCCGCGAGCCCTACAACCAGGCGATCCTGCCGATCCGCGGCAAGATCCTGAACGTGGAGAAGGCCCGGCTGGACCGCGCGCTCGACAACGCGGAGGTCCGCTCGCTGATCACCGCCTTCGGCACCGGCATCGGCGAGGACTTCGACGCCACCAAGCTGCGGTACCACAAGATCATCCTCATGGCCGACGCCGACGTGGACGGCCAGCACATCGTCACCCTGCTGCTGACGCTGCTGTTTAGGTACATGCGCCCGCTGATCGAGCTCGGCCACGTGTTCGTCGCCATGCCGCCGCTGTACCGCCTGAAGTGGTCCAACGCCCCGCACGAGTACGTCTTCAGCGACGACGAGCGCGACGAGCGCCTCGAGGCCGGCCGCGCCGCCGGCCGCCGGATCCCCAAGGACAACGGCATCCAGCGGTACAAGGGCCTCGGCGAGATGGACTGGAAGGAGCTCCAGACCACCACCATGGACACCAACTCGCGCACCCTGAAGCAGGTCACCGTCGACGAGGCCGCCGACGTGGACACCATTTTCTCCGTCCTGATGGGCGACGACGTCGAGTCCCGGCGCCGCTTCATCCAGGAGAACGCCAAGGACGTCCGCTTCCTCGACATCTGAGGGCTCCCCGGGGCCGCGCACGGCCCGGCCCGAGCGCCCCCGGGAACGCCCACGACCCTCGGCCCCACCCGAAAGGCCTTCCACGCCATGAGTGACACTCCGCAGGACCCCAACAGCCCCGACGAGACCACGCCCCAGGACCCCGGCACCGGGCCCGCCGACGAGGCGACCCCGGATCCCGAGGCGCCCTCGCTGCCCGGCGGCATCGTCGGCCCCTCCACCCCGGAGGGCGCCAAGGAGGTCTCGCAGTCCGAGGCGGCCGATCGCACGGTCACCCTCGTCGATCCGCTGGATGAGAACGAGGTCGACCGCATCACCCAGGTCGACCTGAACCAGGAGATGCAGCACTCCTACCTCGACTACGCGATGAGCGTGATCGTCTCCCGCGCGCTGCCGGACGTGCGCGACGGCCTCAAGCCCGTCCACCGCCGCATCGTCTACGCGATGTACGACGGCGGCTACCGTCCCGACCGCTCCTTCTCGAAGTGCGCGAAGGTCGTCGGCGACGTGATGGGCAACTACCACCCCCACGGCGACAGCGCGATCTACGACGCCATGGTGCGCCTGGTCCAGCCGTGGGCGATGCGGTACCCGCTGATCCTGGGACAGGGCAACTTCGGCTCCGCGGGCGATGACGGTGCGGCCGCTCCCCGGTACACCGAGTGCAAGATGGCGCCCCTGGCGATGGAGCTGGTGCGGGACATCGACCAGGACACGGTCGATACCCAGGGCAACTACGACAACACCATCGACGAGCCCGTCGTGCTCCCGGCCCGCTTCCCGAACCTGCTGGTCAACGGTTCTGCCGGGATCGCGGTGGGCATGGCCACCAACATCCCCCCGCACAACCTGCGCGAGGTCGCGGGGGCCGTCCAGTGGTACCTCAGGAACTACGAGGCCACCAAGCCCGAACTGCTCGAGGCCTGCCTCGAGCACATCAAGGGGCCCGATTTCCCCAATGGCGCCACGATCGTCGGCACCAAGGGCATCGAGGACGTCTACCGCACCGGTCGCGGCTCCATCACCCAGCGCGCCGTGGTCTCCACCGAGGAGATCAATGGCCGCATGTGCCTCGTGGTGACCGAGCTGCCGTACCAGGTCAACCCCGACAATCTCGCCCGCAAGATCGCCGAGATGGTCAAGCTGGGCAAGATCCAGGGCATCGCCGACATCACCGACGAGACCTCGGGCCGCACCGGCCAGCGCCTGGTCATCACCCTCAAGCGCGACGCGGTCGCCAAGGTGGTGCTGAACAACCTCTACAAGCACACCCAGCTGCAGGAGAACTTCTCCGCGAACATGCTGGCCCTGGCCGGCAATGTGCCCCGCACCCTGTCGATCGACTCGTTCGTCCGTGAGTGGACCAAGCACCAGATCGACGTCATCGTGCGCCGCACGCAGTACCGGCTGCGCAAGGCCGAGGAGCAGATTCACATCTACCGCGGCTATCTCCGCGCCCTGGACGCGCTGGACGAGGTCATCGCGCTGATCCGCCGCTCCCCGGACGCCGACGAGGCACGCACCGGGCTGATGGAGCTGCTGGAGATCGACGAGCTCCAGACCAACGCGATCCTGGCGATGCAGCTGCGCCGCCTGGCCGCCCTGGAGCGCCAGAAGATCATCGAGGAGCACGACCGGCTGCAGGCCCTGATCGAGGAGTACAACGCGATCCTGGCCTCCCCCCAGCGCCAGCGCGACATCGTCTCCGAGGAGCTGTCCGAGATCGTCGACAAGTACGGCGACGACCGCCGCACCCAGATCCTCCCGTTCGACACCGACATGTCGATGGAGGACCTGATCCCTGAGGAGGACGTGGTCGTCACCATCACCCGCGGCGGCTACGTCAAGCGCACCCGCGCCGACCAGTACCGCGCCCAGAAGCGCGGCGGCAAGGGAGTGCGCGGGGCCTCGCTGCGCGCGGACGACGTGGTCGAGCACTTCTTCACCACCACCACCCACCGCTGGCTGCTGTTCTTCACCAACCAGGGGCGGGTCTACCGCGCCAAGGGCTACGAGCTGCCCGAGGCCCCGCGGGACGCCAAGGGCCAGCACGTGGCGAACCTGCTCGCCTTCCAGCCCGACGAGAAGATCGCCTCGGTCCTGACGATCGATACCTACGAGGATGCCCAGTACCTGGTGCTGGCCACCCGTTCGGGGCTGGTCAAGAAGACTCCGATGCCGGCGTTCGACTCCAACCGCACCGGCGGCATCATCGCCATCAACCTCCGCGACATCGACGGCCCGGACGGGCCCGAGCCGGACCGGCTGATCGCCGCCCGCGCGGTCGACAGCGAGGACCATCTGCTGCTGGTCTCCCGCAACGGGCAGTCCGTGCGGTTCCCGGCCGGTGACGACGTGCTGCGCCCGATGGGCCGCGCCACCTCCGGCGTGACCGGCATGAAGTTCCGTCACGACGACCAGCTGCTGGCCATGGACGTCGTCCGGCCCGGCCAGTACGTGGTCACCGTGACCGAGGGCGGCTACGCCAAGCGCACCAGCATCGACGAGTACCGCGTCCAGGGCCGCGGCGGTCTGGGCATCCGGGTCGCCAAGCTGCCCGACGACCGGGGCCACCTCGTCGGCGCCGCCGCCGTGGAGGAGTCCGACGAGCTGCTCGTGGTCATGGAGCGCGGCCGCGTGGTCCGCTCCCGCGTCGCCGAGGTGCCGGCCAAGGGCCGCACCACCATGGGCGTCGTCTTCGCCAAGCCCGACAAGGGCGATCAGATCCTGCTGGTCACCGCCAGCCCCGAGTCCGAGGTGGACGAGGAGCTGGCCGAGGTCGCGGAGACCCCGGACCTCGACGAGGGCGCGGCGGCAGAAGGCGGGGATGCTGTGGAG
>NZ_JBZXYT010000055.1:0-9216 GCF_059391765.1 Brachybacterium sp. SYSU DS0246
AACATGAGCGCCGGGATCACCTCGGAGTACACCCCGAACATGGCCGCCTACGCCTTCGCGTTCCAGTACAACGACGTCGGCATGGCCGCCGCGCAGGCCGTGATCATCGCGGTCTCCGCCTTCGTGCTCTCAGCGATCGCGCTGGGAGTCTCCTCCTGGACGGAGAAGCGCCGATGACCACCACGCAGACCCCCACCCGCCGCCGCGCCGCTCCCGTCACCGACGGCCGCTCCGGTACCCGCGAGGCGGGGCGCAGACCGTCCACCACCATCCTGGTCACCGCGATCCTCGCCGTCATCGCGATCTACTTCCTGGTGCCGGTGTACTGGGTGCTCGTCAATGCCACCAAGTCCACCGAGGACCTGTTCGGCACCAGCGGCTTCTGGTTCGGCCAGGACTTCCAGCTGCTCGAGAACATCCGCGCGGTGCTCTCGGCCAACGGCGGGATCTTCCCGCGGTGGGCGCTGAACTCCGTGCTGTACGCGGGGGTCGGTTCGGTGCTGGCCACCTACTTCGCGGCCGCCGCGGGGTACGCCCTGGCGAAGTACCGCTTCCCGGGCCGGCGCCTGGTCTACGTGCTGGTCCTCGGTGGCGTGCTGGTGCCCGGCACGGCCGTCGCGCTGCCGCTGTTCTTCCTGTTCAGCTCCATCGGGATCACCAACACGTACTGGTCGGTGCTGATTCCCTCCCTGGTCAGCCCGTTCGGTCTGTTCCTGGCCTCGATCTATGCCAGCGCCGCGGTCCCGGACGAGCTGCTCGAGGCCGGCCGGATCGACGGGGTGGGGGAGCTGGGGCTGTTCCACCGGCTCGCGCTGCCGCAGCTCACCCCGGCCCTGGTGACCATCGTGCTGTTCCAGTTCGTCGCGATCTGGAACAACTACATGCTGCCGCTGGTGATGCTGGCCGACGAGACGCTCTATCCGATCACCCTGGGCCTGGACAACTGGCGGGCCCAGACCGACCGGCTGCCGGAGTTCTACCAGCTCACCGTCGGCGGCGCGCTGCTGTCGGTGATCCCGCTGGCCATCCTCATCCTGGTCCTCCAGCGCTTCTGGCGCGGCGGGCTGACGGAGGGGTCGGTCAAGGGGTGACCTCTCCCGGGCCCCGCACAGCCTCGGTGCCGATTCGCAACGCCGGGGCCCTTGCACCGGGCCGTCGTCCCGTCTTCGATGAGGACATGACCACCACTGCTGCTCCGTCCCGTCCCGCACGCCGCCCGGAGTGGCGCCGGCGCTCCGTCCTGACGGCCGGGGCGGCCCTCCCGTTCGCGTCGGTCGCTCTGGCGGGGTGCGGGGACGACGGCCAGGGCGAGGCCGGTGAACCGGATCTGAGAGCCGAGCTGCCGCGTGCCGAGCCCGGCTCGCCCGACGGCACCGGCGAGAACGTCGTGCCCTTCACGGCGCGGCTATGGGCAGGCATCGACCGCAGCGCCGTCAACGCCGTGTGCTCACCGCTGTCCGCCCAGATCGCGCTGACCATGGCCGGATTGGGAGCAGCCGGGGACACCCGCGCCCAGATGGAGGAGGCTCTCGGCGGGAGCATCGACGAGCTCGCCCAGGTCTCCAACACCCTGGCCACCGTGCTGGCCACGGTCGGCGATCAGGAGCGCGAGAATCCAGAGGACGACGCCCCGGAGCCGCCCGTCGCCTCGCTCGTGAACGGCACCTGGCTGCAGGAGGGCATGGCCGTCGAGGACGGCTTCCTCGAGGGCCTGGCCACCTACTTCGCCAGTGGCGTCTACGAGGCGGACTTCGCCGACGACGCCGAGCGGGAGCAGGCCCGCCAGCGGATCAACGACTGGGTCGCCGAGGCCACGAACGACCTGATCGAGGACCTGGTCCCCGAGGACGCCCTCGATGCGCAGACACGGCTGGTGCTGGTCAATGCGCTGCACCTGAAGGCAGCCTGGCAGGACACGCTGACTCGCTCCGGCGGCACGTTCACCACCGCCGAGGGCGAGGAGAAGAGCGTCGAGATGCTCAGCGGCACGACCGGCAGCTGGTACGAGGACGAGCTGTGCCGGGCGACGGCGCTGGGGACATACGGGGGCGACCTCGCGCTCGCTCTCGTTCAGCCGCTCGAGGACGTGGCCGCCGTGCTCGATGCGTGGGCGGAGAGCGCCGACGACACTGCAGCCAGCCTCTCGGCGCTGCTGAGCGGGCTCGATGCCTCCGACGGTGCCACCGAGCTCACTCTGCCCGGGTTCGACATCGGCTGGGCCGGCGAGCTGTCGGGGCCGCTGCAGGAGCTGGGCATGAGCGATGCCTTCGATGCCGGTGCGGCCGACTTCTCCGGGATCACCGCCGAGACGGACCTGTCCATCTCGCAGGTGATCCAGAAGGCGGTGATCACCGTGGACGAGGAGGGCATGGAGGCGGCAGCGGCCACGGCCGTCGTCGCCGAGGCGGTCTCGGCGCCCGCGGAGGAGCACGAACTCGTGCTGGATTCGCCCTTCCTGGTCGTCGCCTACGAGACCTCGACGCTCGCCCCGCTCGTCGTCGGCTGGATCGGCGATCCGACGCAGACGCGATGACGGCATCTATGCTGGCCGAAGCGCTTCCCGAATGATCTCGCGATGGAGGAGACATGACTGCTGCACGACCCTGGCCCGTCGGCGTCGAGGGGATCGCCTACGGCGGCGACTACAACCCCGAGCAGTGGCCGCAGGAGGTGCGCCTCGAGGACATCGACCTGATGCGCGAGGCCGGCGTGAACCTGGTCAGCGTCGCCATCTTCGCGTGGGCCACGATCGAGCCCCGCGAGGGCGACTACGACTTCACCTGGCTGGACGAGACCATGGACCGCCTCGGCGAGGCCGGGATCAAGGTGGCCCTGGCCACCGCGACCGCGTCGCCGCCGCCGTGGCTGACCCGCCACCACCCCGAGATCCTCCCCGTCACCGAGGACGGCACCGTGCTCGGTCAGGGCGGGCGCCAGGCCTACGCCGTCTCCTCCCCGCTGTTCCGGGAGTACGCGGTGCGCATGACCCGGATGATGGCCGAACGCTACGGCGAGCACCCCGCGCTGGCGCTGTGGCACGTGGACAACGAGCTGGGCTGCCACGTCCCCCACGACTACTCCGACCGGGCCGCGGCCGCCTTCCGCACCTGGCTCGAGCGCCGGTACGGATCGATCGACGCGCTCAACGACGCCTGGGGCACCGCGTTCTGGTCCCAGCGCTACGACACCTTCCGCGAGATCCTGCCGCCGCGCGCGGCGCCGACCTACGCCAATCCCACCCAGCAGCTGGACTTCGCCCGCTTCTCGAGCGACGAGCTTCTGACCCACTACCGGGCCCTGCGCGACGTGCTGCGCGAGATCACCCCGCAGATCCCCACCACCACGAACCTCATGCTCAAGTCCGACACCAAGTGGATGGACTACTACTCGTGGGCCGATGACCTCGACCTGGTGGCCAACGACCACTATCTGATCGCCGACGACCCGCGCGGCCAGATCGAGCTGGCGCTGGCCGCGGACCTCTCCCGCGGCGTGGCCGGCGGCGACCCGTGGATCCTCATGGAGCACTCCACCTCCGCCGTGAACTGGCAGCCTCGCAACCGCGCCAAGGGCCGCGGCGAGATGCTGCGCAACTCCCTGGCGCACGTGGCCCGCGGGGCCGACGGGGTGATGTTCTTCCAGTGGCGCCAGTCCCGCGCGGGCGCGGAGAAGTTCCACTCGGCGATGGTGCCCCACGCCGGCCGCGACACCGACGTCTGGCGCAGCACCGTCGCGCTCGGCCGTGCCCTGGAGGCCCTGGCCGAGGTACGCGGCAGCCGGGTCCTGAACCGGATCGCGATCATCGTGGACTACCCCTCCTGGTGGGCGAGCGAGCTGGATTCCCACCCCACCCAGGCGCTGCGCTACAACGAGGAGCTGCTGCGCTGGTACACCGCCTTCTGGGACCTCGGCGTGGGCGTGGACATGGTGCCCCTCGACGCGGACCTGACCGGCTACGAGCTGGTGCTCGCCCCCACCCTGTACACCGTGCGCGACGAGGACGCCGACCGCCTCGCCGCAGCCGCGCGCGCCGGCGCGCAGGTGGTCATCACCTTCTTCTCCGGCATCGTCGACGAGAACGACCACGTGCGCCTCGGCGGCTACCCCGGCGCCTTCCGCGACCTGCTCGGCGTGCGCACCGAGGAGTTCGCCCCGCTGCTGGCGGACCAGGTGCTGCATCTGGACGACGGCACCGAGGCCGATCTGTGGAGCGAGAAGACCCGCCTCGAGGGCGCCGAGGCGATCCGCAGCTGGGCCGACGGGCCGCTGCACGGCCGGCCCGCCGTGACCCGGAACCCGGTGGGGGAGGGCGCGGCCTGGTACGTCGCCGCCCGCCCGTCGGCCGAGGGGCTCGAGGCCCTGGTGGCCGAGATCGTCGCCGCGGCCGGCGTGGAGCCGTCGGTGGCGGGGCTGCACCGCGATGTCGAGGCGGTGCGTCGCTTCGCGGAGGACGGCACCACCTACCTGTTCGTGCTCAACCACTCCGACCGCGACCAGGTGGTGCAGGTCAGCGGCTACGAGATGCTCTCGGCCACCGACGTGGAGGGCGCGGTCACGGTGCACGCCGGGGCGGCGGCAGTGGTGCGCGAGAGCTGAGCGGGCATACCGCGGTGGGCGGCCTGGGTGCGGTCGGTCTGCGCGCGGGCGGCCTGCGTGCCCGGGCCACCCCGACACACGCGTCGTCGCCCGCCATTCCCCCGATACGTTGCATTGGTGCCACGCATCAGTGGAATGCCGCGGCGCGTCGGCCTATGTCACCGGCAGCGCCCCGGCGGGTCCCACGCGCTGACCCTCAACCCGGCGGGTCCCACGTGCTGATCCCCAACCCGGCGTATCCGGACCGCCCCGACACGCGCGTTGTCGCTCGCCCATTCCCCGGATACGTTGCACTGGTGCCACGGATCAGTGGAATGGAACGGCGCGCCGGCCTATGTCATCGGGGCCCCCAGCCCGGCTGGCCCCACGTGCTGACCCCCAACCCGGCTGACCCCACCCGGCTGACCCCACCCTGCCGACCCCGACCCTGCTGACCCCCGGCCGAGCGCTTCCTGTCGGCGAACACCCCTGATCGGAGACTCATGCCCGACCCCACCCCGCAGCAGCCCGCCTCGTCGGCCCCCACGTCGGCGGCCGCCCCTCCGTCGGACCTGAGGATCGGGGTGATCGGGTTCGGGGCGCGCTCGCCGTTGGCCGAGCACGCCCACCGTCCCGGCGAGGGCTCCCGGATCACCGTGGTCGCCGACCCGTCGGAGCGTGGCAAGGAGATGGCCCGCGCGCGGCTCGGGGAGGACATCGCACTGGTCGAGGACGTCGACCAGCTGCTGGCCGGGCACGACGTCGACGCGGTCATGATCCTGACCCCCGACTACGCGCACGCTGGCGTCGCCCTGAAGACGCTCGAGGCAGGCGTGGCCACCTTCTGCGAGAAGCCGATGGCGATCCGGATCGAGGACACCGACGCCATGCTCGCCATGGCCCGGGACAAGCGCGCTCGGCTGTACATCGGCCACAACATGCGCCACATGCCGGTGGTCCGGCAGCTGAAGGAGATCATCGACTCCGGTCGCATCGGCCGGGTGCGCGCCATCTGGTGCCGCCACTTCGTGGGCGCCGGCGGCGACTTCTACTTCAAGGACTGGCACGCCGAGCGGGACAAGGCGATGACTCTGCTGCTGCAGAAGGGCGCCCACGACATCGACGTCATCCACTGGCTCGCCGGCGGCTACACCCGCCGCGTCTCGGGCATCGGCGACCTCGCGGTCTATGGGGACATCGCTGATCGCCGGGACAACTCGGACCGCCGCATGGGCGACTGGTACGACGAGGACACCTGGCCTCCCACCGCCCAGAAGGAGCTGAACCCCCTCATCGACGTCGAGGACATCTCGATGCTCTCGATGACGCTGGACAACGGCGTGCTGGCCTCCTACCAGCAGTGCCACTTCACCCCCGACTACTGGCGCAACTACACCGTGATCGGCGACGCGGGACGGATCGAGAACATGGGGAACGACGGCGGGGACCAGATCCACATCTGGGAATCGCGCCGTTCCGGACCCGGCCGCCCCGACGCCGTCGAGGTCATCGAGCGCGCCGAGGGGTGGCACGGCGGCGCCGATCCGCGCCTGGTCGCGGAGTTCCTGCGATTCGCCCGCGACGGCGGGAGCACAGAGGTCTCCGCCATCGCAGCCCGGGAGGCCGTGGCCACCGGGGTGCGCGGCGCCGAGTCGATCCGCAGCGGGGGAGTGCCGCTCGAGGTGCCCGCCGTGCCTGAGGAGGTGCGGGCGTACTTCGATGGTGGGCAGGGCTAGTGCCCGAGAGACTTGACGGCTGGGCGGAGGCCGTGTTGGCGAGCACCAGGGATGCGGGGGAGTATCAGTAGGGGCCGAATTCCTGAGGAGGCTGCAGGAACCGCGGAGATGTAGCAGCCTCGATGCTGTCCTTGTAGCCCTGGGGCATGGCCAGGTCGAGTGCGTCGGGGACGGAGAACCAGCGCACCTGGGAGTGCTCTTCGCTCGACCGGAGCGTCGCGTCGTGTGTCGGCGTCGCGAGATAGGTGATGATGACGACGCGCCCGAGAGGGCCGAGGTCGTACATCCACGAGTCCACGATCGGGCCCACGACGATTCGTATTCCGGCTTCCTCGTGGAGCTCGCGCTCAAGCACCTCTTGGGGTGAGGCGTCGGTGGGGTCCGGCCGGCCCCCGAGCAATTCCCATTCCTGGCGAGGGTTGCGGCCCAGCAGGACTCGGCCCGCAGGATCGACCAGGACTGCCTTGACGGAGACGCCGAGGGGCATGGCTATGCTGCTCCCTCGAGTGCAGCTGCGATGTGTTGTCGGAGGTCCATCCGCGAAACGTACCGGAGACGTGTTCCGCGCGTCTTGACGCCACGCCAGGACGCGCCGGTCGCTCAGCGCCCCGTGCGACGCACGTGGACGTGCACCGTCGGCGAGGCCTCCTGGCCCACGACGATCAGGTAGACGACCGATCCGTGAGTCGCGCTGACCACGCGGTCCCCCTTCCTCGGGACCTCGGGACCGAACTTCTCGGAGAACGGCAGCTCACCATCGCGATAAGCGTGGGATTCGATGTCGTTGCCGAGACTGTCCTGGACCCATGCGTCGACCTCGTCCGGGGATCCCGAGAACGTGACGTTCTTGCTCCACTGCTCCTCGCCCTCCAGCGGGACATCCTCGACGGCGGCCCCGTCGAGAGGAGGGGACATCCTCGACGGCGGCCCCGTCGAGAGGAGCAGCGAGGTCAGCAGCGGCGAGGACCTCGGTGGCGTCCATGGGAGCGGAGTCCTTCTCTGTGCGGGTGCAGGAGGCGGCGGGTACGAGAACGGCGAGTGCGCCGACTCGCGCGAGGAACTGACGCCGGTTCACGGAACGGTCCCTTCAGTGTGCTGGGCCGAGGATTCGCCCAACAGGTTGTACTCCCGTGCGATCCCACCGCGGTGGAGCGCGGCGAGCTTCTCGCCAGCGGCGGCCTCACGCGACGACCTCGTACGCCGCGAGCGCCGAGCGCACGTCGTAGATGCTCGCGGCGCCGGCATGCAGCGGGAACGCGGCGGCGACGAAGCCGTCGGGCCGGATCAGGTACATCCGGTCCGGCCGCAGCTGGCCCCGGGGATCCGCGGCGAAGGCGAACGGGCCCTCGATCCAGTCCGGAACGGCAGGGCGGCGCGCCTGGTTGCCGTAGGTGTGCAGCTGCCAGGTCATCGCGCGCAGAGCGTCCGCCCTCTCCCCGTCGGCCAGCAGCCGCAGGCCGACCGCCGGATCATCGGCCCAGGCCGGCGGCGTCGTGCCGGCCGGCACCTGCGGGTAGCGGATCCGGTACTGGCCGAGCAGCCCGCCCAGGCGCGGGCCCAGGGCTGACCGGAACAGCGTCGGGCCGAGGAGCGAGATGATCCCGCTGAACCGGCGTCGCAGCGCCGCGGCCCCGCGGCCGCGGCGGGCGATGATCCCGAAGGCGCGGTCGGTGCCCTCGATCAGGGCGAGGGCGACGGGTCGCCGTTCCCGTTCGTAGCGTCCGACGGCCGACGGGGTGAGATGGCCGTGGACGACGTCGGCCAGGAGGTTCGACAAGTGATGAGCGTCCTGCAGGCCGGTGTTCATGCCCTGGCCGCCGATGGGGGAGTGCACGTGGGCGGCGTCGCCGGCGAGCAGCGCGCGCCCCTTGCGGAACTGGGAGGCGACGCGGTGGTGGACCCGGTATGCGGAGAACCACTCCACGCGCTCGAAATCGATGCCGAGGTCGGTGCGGGCCTCGGCCAGGACCTCGTCCTGATCCGGGGACTCGGTGGGGCTGAGGCACACCAGGCGGGCGTGGCCGCCCGGGCCCAGCGGGATGAACACGGCGAACGACGCATCGCCGAAGCGGGCGGCGACGGTGTGGTTGGGGATCCCGGTGACGCCGTGGAGATCGGCGACGCAGAAGGTGGCATCGTCCGTGACGCCCTCGAAGGGCAGGCCGAGCTGGTGACGCACCGGGGAGCTCGCCCCGTCGGCCCCGATGCACCACCGGGCGCGTAGGCGCATCAGTCCTTGCGGACTCTCGACCAGTGCCTCGACCTGCTCGTCCGCGGTGTCGGTGCCCTCGAGGAGAGTGACCAGACGGTGGCCCCATCTGACCGGGCGTCCCTCGGTCTCGAGCGCAGAGGCCAGCAGCTCCTCGTTGCGGCTCTGCTCGAAGATCTGCGCCCCGGGGAACGGGGTGTCCCCGGCCTGGGCAGGAGCGAACTGGAACCCCTCCGGGTTCGCGGACTGCCGCAGCTGGAACCCCGTGGCAGGATTCGCCGCCTCCAGCACCTGCTGCGCGAGGCCCAGCTGATCGTAGATCTCCATCGACTGGGCCTGGACCACCAGGGCGCGGGACTCACGGGTCGGGCCGGACTTGGGGTCGATAACCTCGGCGCGCACACCGCGCCGGGCCAGGACCAGAGCGGCCATCAGCCCCGTCGGCCCGGCCCCGACCACCAGCACGTCGGTCTCGAGCAGGGGGAGTTCGCTCAGCGGCACTGCGGTCATGGGCCAGCCTCTCGCCGGTGGTACCCGGAGCGGGTGGCTTCACCGTAATGCGACGGCCGTGCCGGGACCAGGGGTTCCTGGTCCCGGCACGGCCGGGGTCGCGGGTCAGCCCTTCTGGCGGCCCTTGAAGCGCGGGTCCTGCTTGTTGATGACGTAGATCCGCCCGCGGCGGCGCACGACCTGCGC
>NZ_JBZXYT010000056.1:0-7736 GCF_059391765.1 Brachybacterium sp. SYSU DS0246
ACTTGAAATAAAAATTCTTGTATAACACCCCCCCTAAGAGCGCCGGGCGGGGGGGCGCCCGCCGCCGGGGCCGCGCCCCCGCCGCCCGCCCCACCGTTCCTCCCCAAGGGGCGCCCGTCCCCAAAACCCGGCCCGGCGGTGCGTCGGGAGGCCTTCGCGACGAGGCTGACGGGCATGAACTCGCTCCTCCCCGTCCCTCGACCCGCAGCAGCTCCCGCCCCCGGTGCCCGGCCCCGGGCCGCTCCCGGGGCGCCCTCGTCCGGACCGCCTGTCGTCGGACCCGCGGCACCGCCCGAGGCGCGCCGTGTGCGCGAGATGTCCACTGTGGAGCTCGGCCGTGCCGGGGAGGACCTCGCAGCCGAGCACCTGGTCGCCTGCGGCTGGCAGATCATCGAGCGCAATCTCCGGCTCGGCCAGGGCGAACTGGACATCGTGGCCCTGGCCCACACCACGCTCGTCTTCGTCGAGGTCAAGACACGTCGCACGTTCGTCACCGGGGTGCCGCAGGCCGCGGTCACCGCCTCCAAGCTGCGCCGCCTGCGCAGGCTGGCCGGGCAGTACCTCATGGAGCGCTCCACGCCGCATCGGGACGTGCGCATCGATGTCGTCGCCGTCCACGCCCACCTCGACGGGACCTTCTCCCTCGAGCACCTCGAAGCGGTCTCCTGATGGGCCATGCGCGCACGCTCTCGATCTCTCTCACCGGCCTCGACGGCACCCTGGTCGAGGTCGAGGCCGACGTCTCCCAAGGTCTGCCGGCGTTCTCCCTCGTCGGCCTGCCCGACTCCTCCACCCTGCAGGCCCGCGAACGGGTCCGCGCGGCCGCCGCCCGCAGCGGGGTGCGACTGGCCGCGCGCCGCATCACCATCAACATGACGCCTGCCTGGCAGCCGAAGCACGGCTCCGGCTTTGATCTCGCCATCGCGATGGCGGTGGTCGATGCCCAGGGCGACTTGCTCACCCACCTGCCGGGGGACACCGTCCTCCTCGGCGAACTGGGCCTGGACGGGAGGGTGCGCCCGGTCCCCGGGGTGCTGCCCGCCCTGCTCGCAGCCCGCACTCACGGCGTGACGCGGGCGATCGTTCCCGAGGAGAACCTCCCCGAGGCGCGCCTGGTCGAGGGCATGGAGGTCGACGGGGCCGGCGACCTGACCAGCGTCCTGCACCGCTTCGGCGCGGACGTCCCGCCGGCACCGGCACGCGGGGCCCTCCGGCTGACGGCCCCGGAGCGGAAGAGCTCAGAGCGCTCCCGCTCCCTCCAGCTCCCGGATTTCGCGGACGTCATCGGGCAGGCCCAGGCGCGGCGCGCCGCGGAGGTCGCGGCGGCCGGAGGACACCATCTCCTGCTGAGCGGGCCGCCCGGCGCCGGGAAGACCATGATCGCCTCCCGGGTCCCCGGGATCCTGCCGCAGCTCGATATCGACGACGCCCTGACCGTCTCCGCGATCCACTCCCTGGCCGGGCGGTTCGACGCCCGCGACGGGCTGCGCCGCACGGCCCCGTTCGAGAACCCGCACCACACTGCCACCACCGCCGCCGTGGTCGGGGGTGGGGGCGGTATCGCCCTGCCCGGCGCCATCTCGCGCGCCCACGCCGGCGTGCTGTTCCTGGACGAGGCCCCGGAGTTCCCCGCGCGCGTGCTCGAAGCCCTCCGCGAACCGCTGGAGACCGGCGACATCACCCTGCACCGTGCACGCGGCGTGACCCGTTACCCCGCGCGGTTCCAGCTCATCCTGGCGGCCAATCCCTGTCCGTGCGGCAAGGCCTGGGGCAAGGGGGTCGACTGCACCTGCAGCCCGCTGCAGCGACGTCGTTACGCCGCCCGGCTGTCCGGCCCGGTCCTGGACCGCGTGGACATGCGCGTCGGCGTGGGACCGGTCGACGTCCGCCGCTCCGGCCCCGCGGACGCCGAGTCCAGCGCGCTCATCGCCGACCGTGTGCGCACGGCACGAGAGCGGCAGCGACGACGGTACGAGGGCCTTCCCTGGTCCACCAACGCCCACCTGCCGGGGCCCCGGCTGCGGCGCGAGTTCGCCCCCGAGGCATCACAGCGCCGGCTGCTCGACCATGCCGTGGCCCAGGGCCGCCTCACTCTGCGCGGACACGACCGCGTGCTCCGCCTGGCCTGGACGCTCGCCGACCTCGACGGCTCCGACCGTCCCGGCGAAGGGCACATCGGCACCGCCCTGACCCTGCGCGAAGGAGAACCACGATGACCACCCCGAGCAATCCTGCCGGTACCGCGGCCGAATCGGACCCTGCAGCACCGGCCCCCGGCTCCGCGGAGACCGGCGCAGACGCGACTCGCGAAGCCCGCGTGACCTGGTCACTCATCGCCGAGCCGGCGGACCCCGTCGCCCTGCTCGCTCGGAGCGTGCTCGGGCCCGCCGGCGCTCTGGAACTCGCCAGGCACGGCACGGAGAGCGAGCTGCTGGCACGTCTGGGCGGGCGGCTGCCCACGGACGCGGCGGACCCCGGCCCCGGCACCCACCAGCTGAGAGCCCGCCGCGCCCTGACCCGCTGGCGGACACGGCTGGACGGCCTCGACATCGACAGGGTCCTCGACGACGCCGATCAGCGGCACATACGAGTCCTCACCCCGGAGGACGCAGAATGGCCCCCAGCCCTGGACGATCTGCAGGAGACGAGCCCACATTGCCTGTGGGTGCAGGGCCCGGGCCGGCTCGACGATCTCGTCACCGGACGCTGCGCGGCCGTCGTCGGCTCGCGGGCCGCCACCGGCTACGGGGAGGACATCGCCGGAACCTTCGCGGCCTCCTTCGCCGCATCCGGCGGCACGGTCGTCTCCGGCGGCGCCTACGGCATCGACGGCGCGGCCCACCGCGGTGCCCTCTCGGCCGACGGCGGGGCCACCCTCGCCGTTCTCGCCGGTGGGCTGGACCGGCTCTATCCCCGCGAGAACGCGGAGATGCTCGAACGGATCCGGGACCGACACCTGCTGGTCAGCGAGGCCCCGCCGGGAACGGCGCCCACCCGCTGGCGGTTCCTCTCGCGCAATCGGCTGATCGCCGCGCTGTCCCAGGCAGTGCTGGTGGTCGAGGCGTCATGGCGTTCCGGGGCGCTGTCGACCGCCCGGCTCGCCGACCAGATCTCCCGTCCTGTGGGCGCCGTCCCCGGCCCGGTCACCTCCGCAGCCAGCGCCGGGTGCCACCGGCTGATCAGGGAACGAGGTGCCGTGCTGATCACCGAGAGCGCCGACGTGCTCGATCTGCTGCCCGGCGGCCCGGCGGCGGGGGACGGCGGGTTCGCCGTCCAGGACGAGCTGGACCTGCTCACGCCCGCCGATCGTCGGGTGCTCGATGCTGTGCCGCCGCGCTCCAGCCTGCCGGTTGCGCGCATCGTCCGGGAGATCGGCTTCGAGGCCGTCGAGGTCGAATCCGCCCTGGCGCGGCTGCGTCTGCTGGGGCTCGTCGAGGACGTGGGGGAGAGGGTGCGACGCGTGCGCACCGGCTGATGTCCTCCCGGCCGGGGACGCCTGGATGCGGGAGACTGGGGACATGGGCACAGACCGCAGCAGCGCCGAGGACGCCGTGCTCGACGCCTTCAGCGACCATCTCCGCCTCGAACGGGGGCGCTCGGAGCACACCATGCGCGCCTACCGCCGGGAGGCCGCCCACCTGCTCGAGCATCTGCGCGAGGTCGAACGCATCGAGCTCCCCGAGCTCGACGTCGCCGCCCTGCGCTCATGGCTCGCAGCGCGGGCGGAGAGCGGCGTGGGGGCGAGCACGCTGGCGCGGTCGGCCGCCGCGGCCCGCACCTTCACCACATGGCTCGCCGCCACCGGCCGCATCCCGCACGACGTGGGCGGCCGATTGAAAGCACCCCGGCGGGGCCGCCACCTGCCCACCGTGCTCTCCAGTGAGCAGGCCGGGTACCTGCTGGACCGGATCGTGCCGGCACAGACGGGCCCCTCCGGGACCGGAGGACGCGGCGAGGCGTCCGGAACAGGCAGCGACGCCGATGCACGTGCCGGCCTCGATGGTGCTGATGGCGCAGGCGGCGCCGTCCCGTCCGACGGCGCCGAGGTCCCCGGCTCCCCGGGCGTGCCTGACGATCCTGCCCGGCGCGCGATCGTGCTGCGCGACGCCGCGGTCCTTGAACTGCTCTACTCCTCCGGGCTGCGGGTCTCGGAGCTGGTCGCCCTGGACCGCAGCGGCATCGACCGTTCCCGAGGCACCGTCCGAGTCCGGGGGAAGGGCGACAAGGAACGCATCGTCCCTGTCGGCGCCCCGGCGCTCGCCGCTGTGGAGCACTGGGAGCGCGAGGGTCGGCCCGTCCTCGCGCGAGCCGGTGGCGCGGCCGCGACTCGCGCCGGCGACGCACTGTTCCTCGGCGCCCGTGGCGGCAGGCTCGGTGATCGCGCCGTGCGCACGCTGCTGGATCGGTACGCCGCCGAGGCCGGCATCTCGAGGCACATATCCCCGCACACGCTGCGTCACAGCGCCGCCACGCACCTCGTCGAGGGCGGGGCCGACCTGCGCAGCGTCCAGGACTTCCTCGGGCACTCCTCACTCGCGACCACCCAGATCTACACCCACGTCAGCGCCGAGCGGCTCCGCCGCACCGTCGACCAGGCACACCCGCGCGCCTGATCTGCTCACGGGCCGGCGTCGACAGCATCGCGCGCCCGGGGAGCCCCGTGATGGGCCAGCGGCAGCAGCACACTCGGTCCCCGCGCCCCCAGCAGCACCATCGGATCCACGTAGCCCTGAGCGCGCCGCGCACCCAGATGCAGACACATCTGAGCGCAATGCGACTGCGTGCTGCCCGGCGTGATCCGTCCGAGCACGTCCCCGGCGCGGACCGTCTGCCCCTCCACCACCTCGCCGGCGACCGGTTCGTAGGTGGAGATCAGGCCATCGGCGTGCCGCACCGAGACCACGGGACGCCCAGCCACCGATCCGGTGAAGCGCACCGTGCCCGAGTCGACCGCATGCACCGCGGCGCCCTCTCCGGTCACCGCGATGTCGATCCCGCGGTGGCCGGGTCCGTAGGGGGTGTCCGGAGCGTCGAAGGGTGTGACGACGTCATGGGGAGCCGGTGTCGGCCACGTCCAGCGCACCTCCTCGGCGCGCGCCGAGCCGGGCATGGCGACGACGAAGGCGGCCACCAGGCACAGTACGACCAGCACGGCCCGGGCCAGGACCAGGATCCGCTGCCGGGCCGGCCGGCGATCGAGGGCGTCTCGAGAAGTCATAGCGGCATCCTCGCCACGTCGGCCGACCGCGTCATCCGGGGCGAGGACCCGGTGGACGAAGAGGTCCTGGGGAGGAACGATCGCCGCGCCGACACACCCCGCGGCGTGATGCACGACGCGCTGTGCCGGCTGTGAGCGTCAGATAGACTCGAGACAGCATCCGGTCCGTCCGGATGACTTCGCGTGCCCATCAGGGCTCGCCGGCCAACGGTCCCCGGTCGCCTCCGCGCCTCGCGCGCGGGCCGCCGCCGGGGCGGCCGGCTTCCCGGGCACCAGGCCCCGCATCGACCGGTGACGGGGAAGAACCGAGAACGAAGGTCCTGCGCGATGACCGCGGACGCCCCACCGGGCGAGTCGTGCGAGCCCAGGCCTAGATAAGAGGACACCATCATGGCAGTCGTCACCATGCGCCAGCTCCTGGAGAGCGGCGTCCACTTCGGTCACCAGACCCGTCGTTGGAACCCGAAGGTCCGTCGCTTCATCTTCACCGAGCGCAACGGCATCTACATCGTCGACCTCATGCAGACCCTGTCGTACATCGACAAGGCCTACGACTTCGTCAAGCAGACCGTCGCCCACGGCGGCACGATCCTGTTCGTCGGCACCAAGAAGCAGGCCCAGGGCTCCATCCAGGAGCAGGCCACCCGCGTGGGCATGCCCTACGTCAACCAGCGCTGGCTGGGCGGCATGCTCACCAACCTGCAGACCGTCTCCGCGCGCGTGAACCGCCTCAAGGAGCTCGAGCAGATCGACTTCGACGATGTGGCCTCCTCCGGCCGCACCAAGAAGGAGCTGCTGATGATGCGCCGCGAGAAGGACAAGCTCGAGAAGACCCTCGGCGGTATCCGCGACATGGGCAAGGCGCCCTCCGCCGTGTGGATCGTCGACACCAACAAGGAGCACCTCGCCGTCGACGAGGCGCAGAAGCTGAGCATCCCGGTCGTCGCGATCCTGGACACCAACTGCGATCCCGACGAGGTCACCTACCCGATCCCCGGCAACGACGACGCGATCCGCTCCGTCACGCTGCTGACCCGGGTCGTGGCCGACGCCGTGGCCGCCGGCCTGCAGGAGCGTCACGCCAAGTCCGGCGGCGGCGAGAAGAACGTCTCCGCCGTCGAGGCCGAGCCGCTGGCCGAGTGGGAGCGCGAGCTGCTCAAGCAGTCCGAGGTCCAGCAGCAGGACGCCCCCGCCGAGGAATCCGTCGCCGCCGAGAACGCCCCGGCAGCGACCGAGGCCCCCGCGGCCGAGTCCGCTGAGGCCCCCGCGGCCGAGGCCACCGAATCCGCAGTGGAGCAGCCCGCCCCGGGCGCGTCGGACGCCGAGGCCGAGACGGCCGAGTCCGCCTCCGAGGCGACCGACGGCCAGACCGAGCCGACCGCAGCCGAGTGACCAACGGGCCCGGGGGCGATAACGTCGCTCCCGGGCCCCTCCACGGGGTGGGCCCCGCCATCGTCGAAGCCCACCCCGCACCCTCCGCTAGCAGCTCCCACAAGGAAGAGGAACATGGCCAATTACACGGCAGCAGACATCAAGGAGATCCGCGAGTCCACCGGCGCGGGCATGCTCGACGTCAAGAAGGCTCTCGACGAGGCCGAGGGCGACAAGTCCAAGGCTGTCGAGCTGATCCGCGTCAAGGGCCTCAAGGGGATCGCCAAGCGTGAGGCCCGCACCGCCTCCGAGGGCCTGATCGCCGTCGACGTGCGCGACACCGACCAGGGTCAGACCGGCACGCTGGTCGAGATCAACTCCGAGACCGACTTCGTGGCCAAGAACGACAAGTTCGTCGCCCTGGGCGACGAGGCCGTGGCCGCGGCCGTCCAGTCCGGTGCGTCCGAGCCCGCCGAGCTGGCCGAGACCTCCTTCGGCGAGGCCCTGACCAACGCCGGCGCCACCATGGGTGAGAAGATCCAGGTGCGCCGCATCGGTCGCGTCTCGGGCGAGGTCGTCACCGCCTACATGCACCGCACCAACAAGGACCTGCCCCCGCAGGTCGGCGTGCTGGTGGCCACCGACAAGGCCGGCGCCGAGGTGGCGCGCGACATCGCGATGCACATCGCCGCGTTCTCCCCGGCCTACCTCGATCGTGACGAGGTCCCCGAGGAGCTCGTCGCCGACGAGCGTCGCATCGCCGAGGAGACCGCCAAGAACGAGAACAAGCCCGAGAAGGCGATCCCGAAGATCGTCGAGGGTCGCCTGAACGGCTACTACAAGGAGAACGTGCTGCTCGACCAGGCGTTCGCCAAGGATCCCAAGAAGACGGTCGGCAAGATCGTCGAGGAAGCCGGCGGCACGCTGACCGGTTTCGTCCGCTTCCGCGTCGGAGGCTGACTCCCCGGGGATCGGGCCTGATCGCCCGGAACCCACCGGCCGCCGACGGGCGGCCGCCGACCTGCGGCCCCGCACCCTCGGTGCGGGGCCGCGGCTCGGTATCATCACCGAGGACCCCGCGCGGAAGGACCGACATGACCCAGACGTTCACGTCCCCCATACCCGTTCTCCCGAAGAAGCAGGACGG
>NZ_JBZXYT010000057.1:0-5602 GCF_059391765.1 Brachybacterium sp. SYSU DS0246
CTTGGAGCATGCCAGGCCCTTCCGCGCGAATGCTCCGGTTGCTCGAGCTGCTCCAGTCCGCCCAGATACGCACTGTCGGGGAGCTGGCCGAGCTTCTGGAGGTCGACGAGCGCACGGTGCGCCGCTATGTCGCCCACCTCGCGGAGATGGGCATCGAGATCGACGCGGTGCGGGGGCGCTACGGCGGGTATCGCCTGGCCGCTGGCTCCCGCATGCCGCCGGTCATCCTCGATGACGACGAAGCCGTCGCCGTGATCCTCGGCCTCCTGCGGGCACAGTCCTCGACCGGAGCACCCGACATCGACGCCCAGACCGCGCTGGCGAAGTTCCGGCGCGTCCTGCCCGCGGCGTCGGTGCGCCGGCTCGACCAGCTGATGGCCACCGCCGTGTTCGCCGACGCCCCGTCACCGCGAGAGGGGGCTGACGGCGACGCTCCCGACGGCAGCATCCTGCTGGCGCTCGCCGACGCGATCAGCGAGCGCCAGCCGCTCCAGATGCGCTACCGCAACGCCGACGGAGAACCCTCGCTGCGCACGGTCCATCCTTACGATCTCGTCGCCCGCGCCGGGCGCTGGTACCTCGTCGCCCTCGATGTCGCCCGAGGCGAGGAGCGCACGTTCCGCCTCGACCGCGTCCGCACGGCGCGCGCAGTGCCGGGCACCTTCGTGGCGCCCTCACCACGCGATGCGGCACGCCGCCTGGTTGACGGGTTCGCCGCCGCGGACTATCGCTGGCTGGTGCGCTTCCGCATCCGCGCCTCCCGCGACCACATCCGCGCACACCTCCCGGACTCCGTGGCCCAGCTCCAGCCGTGCGATGGGGACGACGAGAAGAACGATCCGGGGGATGAGCCGTGGTTCCGGGCCGAGATCCGGGCTCAGCGCCTGGATTGGCTGCCCGGGGTGATCGCTGCGCTCGGATGCCCCGTGCTCATCGAGGAGCCGGAGGAGCTGCGCGACCTCGCGCGCGCCGCGGCCGCCCGACTGCTGCGCGCCGCCGGCGACGAGGCGCAGTGAGCGCGACGCGGAGTCATGAGCTCGGCGGAGAGCGGTGAGCCCGACGAGAGGTGGCAGGCATGGTTCTCGTGCACCTTCGCGGGACCCAGGGCCGGTGCGTGCCCGGCGAGAACTCACTCGGTCCCGGGCCGTCCGCGGTTCCGTTTGATCTGCGCGCGGCGGCGTTTTCCCTCCAGTCGGCGACGCTGAGATCCCTTCGTCGGCCGTGTCGATCGGCGTGCCACCGGTGGGACCAGGGACTCGCGCAGGAGCGCAGCCAGGCGTTCCCGGGCGGCGGTGCGATTCCGGCGCTGTGCGCGGTTCTCCTCGGCGCTGATCGTGAGCGTCGTTCCCGAGAGCCGCGCAGCGAGCCGGTCCATGGCCCGTTCGCGCTGGGTATCGCTGAGCGCCGTCGTGGTCGCGAGATCGAGGCTGAGCTGGACGCGGGAATCTGTGGTGTTCACGCCCTGGCCGCCCGGTCCGGAGGAGCGGGAGAACTGCTCGGTCAGCTGCGCCGCCGGGATCCGCAGACCGCGGGGCGCGCCGGGGCCCGGAGGCACGTACAGATCGTCCATGCCTCGAGTGTGCCCGGTCGCGAGGGGATCTGCAGAGCTCAGCGTGCTCGCTCACGCGCGTCGGCGCGGCGCAGCTTCTCCCGCAGCGCCTGCCGATCGGCATCGGCCCACGGGCCGGACTCCGTGAGCGGGATATCGACCAGGAAGCGCCGCTCCGTCTCGGGGATGCGGGCCACCAGCAGATCGGGATCGTGCTCCGCGGTGGCGTACAGATCCGGTCCGTCCGCGTAGTAGGGGTCCGCCAGGACGAGCCGCCCTGTCCGATTGCGCATGACGTTGGACGGGTTCTCATCGAGGGGGCCGCACCATGGGAGATCGCGCCGGGCGTCGAGGTGGATCTCGGCCACCAGAGCCGCGAGCTCCGCGAGCTCCGGCTCGGGCGCCTCGAGACGGGCCAGGAACTCCTGCGCCTCCGGGACGGACACCGCGCTCAGGCGCTCCATCAGCTGGAGATCACCGCCCCCGGCCAGCCGGCGGTGCGCGAACAGCTGCGGTACACGCCCCGTCGGGGCGGCCGCGCGGTACAGCTGCGCCGTATAGGGACCGACGGGGTCGAAGGGGCTGAGTCGCGCGACGACGTCACCGTCCGGGGAGGCGAGCGCGATCGCCCAGTCACCGGCGCCGCACCGCGCCCATCCGGCACTGCGCAGTGCCCGCTCCACATCGGTGTGCGTGGAGTCGAGCGTGACCGCGTCGGTCGCGGCCCGCACCGCGGTGTCCATGGCGGTGACCATAGCGGCCCGGGGCCGCCGCGGCACAGCGAATTACCGCGCGGCGACGGAACCTAGTCCAGGCTGTCCTCCTCGCGCAGCCGGGGCTCGACGCGTCGCTCGGGGGAGTGGCCGGCCTTGTCGGCGTAGAAGGCGCAGATGCGATCCATGTCCTCGGCCACGTTGCCGGTCAGCTCGAACGTCGGTCCGAGTCCGGTGGTCATCGTGGTGCGGTCGACGAATCCGAGAGTGACCGGAATTCCGGCCCCACGGGCGATGCGGTAGAAGCCGGACTTCCAATGCGTGTGCTCTCCGCGGGTGCCGTCGGGGGTGACGACCAGGCCGAAGGTCTCGCCCGCGCGTGAGCGCCGAACCACGTCGTCGACGACCCGACCGGCATCCTCGCGGTCCACCGGGATCCCGCCGAGTGCGCGCATGATCGGGCCCCGCCAGCCGGTGAACAGGCTGTGTTTGCCCAGCCAGTGCAAGCGGATCCCGAGCCGCCAGGCGATGGCGAGCATGAACACGAAGTCCCAGTTGGAGGTGTGCGGGGCGCCGACCAGCACGGTGGGACGATCAGGCTTGGGCTCGGTCACCAACCTCCAGCGGCTGATCGACCAGAACGCGCGGGCGGCGAGGTGGCGGAGCATGCGCTCAATCTAGAGCACGGGGGTGAGGATCCCGACACGGGGCCCTCTGTGAGGCAGGGGCCGGACCGGGAGGAGCCGTTCGGCGAGGCTGACAGCGACGGAGCAGCGGCGTCAGGCCTCTTCATCCGCCGTCGGCCAGGCATTGGGTCGGCAGCCCTGGAGGTCGATGCTCTGCTGCAGCATCACCGGCGCCGCGAGTCCGTCCCCGCCGCACGGGACGTGCTGATGGCCGAGGAAATGACCCACCTCGTGGTTGACCAGGTACGCGCGATACTCCTCGAGGTCGTCGTACGTCGGCGTCATGTGCGTCCAGCGATCCGAGTTCAGCGCGACATCCTCGCCGATCCGGCAGCTCCAGAGCCCGTTGGTCCTCGCCGGCAGGCACATCTGATCGACCGTGGGCGGCGAGGCGAGGGAGATCGTGAAGTCCGCCTGGTCAGGGTCGGAGATCTGCTGGAAGTGGACGTCCTCGGTGCTCTGCCAGCCGCGGTCGTCCCCGAGGATCTCCGCGATGGTTCGTGCCGTCTCCACGGCGTCGATACCGATCCCGTTCTCGACGCGCAGCGCATAGGTGTGGACCGTCTCCGATGTCGGCTCGGCGCTGGTGACCGGTTGCGCCGTGGTCCAGGTGCCGTCGCCGACGGTGCCGGACTGCACGATCTCCTCGTCCCGCGCGTCCGGTTCGTCGGTCGACGTCGGCGTTGCGGCCTCGGCGACGGCCGACGGGGTCTCGGTCTCGCCGGGGGCCGCGGGGCTCTGGCCACTCGGGCCCGGTGGTGGCGAGGAGTTCTCCGGCGGGGCGAACGGCGTGATGCTGAGGACCAGCGCCACGCCGGCGACCAGTACTGCGGCTGCGACGATCCCCGACCGGAGCAGGCGCCCTCGCCGGGTGAGGACGATCCGGGAACGGGCAGATGGTGTCCGGGGCACGCGTCAACGATACGGGCCGCCGCAGATCATGCCCTCTCGCCGCGCAGAAGCAGCGTGGCGGTGATGACATCGCCGACATCGATCTGTTCGGCACGCTGGACCGCGACCTTGATGGGCAGCAGGAACCGCCCGTCCTTGGGCCACATCGCGGTCTCGAACTCGGTGTCCCCGATCGCGGCGACGACGGGAACCTGACCCCAGTACATGAGCCCACGAGCGGCGTCTTTCGCGTCCTGGGAGATGTCTGCCGGCAAGGGCGCGAAGACGTACGGGGCCGGGCCCCGCCACGGGATCAGCTCTGCCGTGAACTCCCACGCCATGACCCTGAGAGTACTGTCCGCGAGGCCTGTCTGCGCGTCCCCGTCGTCCTTCCGCTCGCCGCCGGGTCGCACACCCCGGCATAGACTCGCCAGGGATGGACGCGCCAGCGCCGGACGCCGATGCTCGAGGACGCCTCGGGCCCGTCTTCTACGCCTCGCTGACCCTGTCGGTCGCCTTCGTGATCGTCGGGATGCTGCTGCCGGTCGCGCTCTCCGACTCTCTGGCAGCGATCCGCGGGGTCGTGGTCGGCACGTTCGGGCCCGTGTACCCGGTGACCGTGACGCTGCTGCTGGCCTTCGTCGTCGTCCTCGCGCTGTTGCCCGTCGGGCGGGTGCGGCTGGGCGGACCGGAGGCGGAGCCGGAGTTCGGCGCGGTGTCCTGGATCGCGATGCTCGTCAGCGCGGGGGTGGGGCTCAGCTTCCTGTTCTGGGGAGCGGCCGAACCGCTCATCCACCTCGCCGAGCCGCCGCACGGCACCGCCGAGCCCGGCTCGAGGGAGGCCGCCCGCGCGGGGATGCGCTACGCGTTCCTGTTCTGGGGCCCGCACGCGTGGGGAATCTACGCGGCCGTCGCGATCGCCATCGGGTACGCGGGCTTCAACCGCGGCAGCGGCATGCTGGTCAGCTCCGCCTTGCGCCCGCTGCTGGGGCGGCTCGCCGACGGCTGGGCGGGGCACGTGGTCGACACTCTCGCCGTGCTCGCGATCCTGTTCGGCGTCGCCACGTCCCTGGGGCTCGGCACCGGCGAGCTCAACGCCGGCCTCGCCGACCGGTTCGGTGTGGCCGACTCCTACGGGGTGAAGATCCTGATCATCGCCGCGCTGATGACGTTCGCGACCATCTCGTCCATGACAGGGCTCGGGCGTGGGATCCGATGGCTGAGCCTCGCCAACGCCGCCCTGTGCGGCGTGCTCCTCGTGCTCGTGCTCCTCAGCGGTCCCACCACCTCGATCCTGTCGACGCTGAGCACCGGCGTCGCGGACTTTGCGCGCGGATTCGCCGGGATGAGCCTGGCGACCGAGGGCGGGCCGGGCAGCTCGTGGACGGGGGAGTGGATCTACTTCTTCTGGGCGTGGTGGATCGGATGGGCGCCGTTCGTCGGCACGTTCATCGCGCGGATCTCGAGGGGTCGCACCATCCGCGGCATCGTCGTCGGCGTGGTTCTGGCCCCCAGCCTGATCAGCGTGGTGTGGTTCTCGGTCTTCGGGGGCACCTCCCTCGAGCGGGAGCTCAGCGGCGCCGTCTCGGTCTCCGACATCGCCGGGCAGGCGAAGTCGGTGGCAACGTTCGCGGTGTTCGACACGCTGCCGCTGACGGGACTCGTCCTCGCGCTGCTGGTCCCGGTCCTGGCACTGCTGTTCATCACCTCAGCGGACTCGGCCTCGTTCATGCTCGGCAGCACCACCACCGGGGGCGGGCTGA
>NZ_JBZXYT010000058.1:0-5556 GCF_059391765.1 Brachybacterium sp. SYSU DS0246
ACTGAGGTGAACACCGCTGAGAACACTGAGGTGAACACGGCGGACAACACGGACGTGAACACCGCGGAGAACGATGCGGACAACACGGCCGACAACACTGAGGTGAACACCGCTGAGAACACTGAGGTGAACACGGCGGACAACACGGACGTGAACACCGCCGAGAACGATGCGGACAACACGACCGACAACACCGAGGTCAACACCGCCGATAACACGGCCGATAACTCCGCCGACAACACGGCGGACAACACGGCTGTCGCCGAGATCGACCTGACCCCGACCCGCGCGGTCCAGGGTGAGGACGACGTCCTGGTGCTGGGTACCGGCTACACCGCTGGCGGAACGGCTGATGTCTTCCTGAAGACTGAAGACGCCGACGTCGTCGTTACGCAGCTGGGCGGCGTGACGACCTTCGCGGCAGTCGCGGACCCGGGCGAGTACGTGACGACAGTGGATGTCGACGAGAACGGAGAGGTGTCCTTCCGGCTGCCGTCCTCCGGGTACGAGCTCGGCGACTACGTGGTGACGGTGATCGACACGGAAGATCCGAGTCTGGGCGACTCCGACCCGTTCACCGTCGTCCCGGCGGGCGGAACGTCCGACAACACTGCGGACAATACCGAGGCGAACACTGAGGTGAACACGGCTGAGAACACTGAGGCGAATACCGAGGTGAACACGGCTGAGAACACTGAGGCGAATACCGAGGTGAACACGGCTGAGAACACTGAGGCGAATACCGAGGTGAACACGGCTGAGAACACTGAGGTGAACACGGCTGAGAACACTGAGGCGAATACCGAGGTGAACACGGCTGAGAACACTGAGGTGAACACGGCTGAGAACACCGGTGACAACACCGGCGACGACGGCACTGCCGAGGGTCCGAACGTCTCGGTCGACCCGGACACGGTCGAGGACGGCGACTCCACCACGGTGACCGGCGAGGACTACCCGCCGAACACCGAGGTCGAGGTCCAGATCACCGATCCCGAGGGCAACCCCGTCGGCGACTCGGTGACTGTGACCACCGACGATAACGGTGACTTCACCACCGATATCACGGTTCCCGAGGGCACCGATGCCGGTGACTACCTGGTCGAGGCCACCGCCGAGACCGGGGAGAGCGCCACGGATGACCTCACGGTGACCAACGCATCGGGCTCGGACAACGACTCCGACAACGGTGCGGACAATGGTGCCGACAACACCGGCGACTATGGTGCGGACAACGCGTCCGACAACACCGGCGCCGACGGTACGTCGGGCGGTTCCAACGGCAACGGCTCGCTCGCCGAGACCGGCGCCGCCGGGACGGCTGCGATGGCCGGGCTCGCCGCCCTGCTGCTCCTCGCGGGCAGCGCGGCGCTGATCGGCCACCGCCGCGCCGGTCGCTGACCGACCCGGTACACACACTGATGGCCGTCGGGCCGGCACCTCGGTGCCGCGCCCGGCGGCCATCGGCCCGTCGTAACCGCTTCTTCGCAAACCCCCTCTTCTCCACATAGTTCGCAGAACGGACTCTCCTCGCATGGCTAAGCCCCGCATCCGCCGTCTTCCCGCGGTGGTCCTGGCGATCGTCGGGCTCCTCGCCGTCGGCCACATCGGCGCCACCCTCGCCTATACCGGTCCGGACACCCCGATCAAGCAGTCCCTGCAGCCGGCCCTGAACCGGTACTTCCTCGGCCCGCTCGATCAGGGCTGGAACCTCTTCGCCCCCGGCCCCTACTCCCAGGACGAGAACATGCTGGTGCGCGCCTGCATCAGCTCCCATGAGGTCTGCGCCGGCGGCAGCGACGCCGGGGCCGAGTTCACCCCATGGCGCAACGTCACCGCCGAGGAGCTCGAAGCGGTCGACTACAACATCTTCGCCAATCGCGAATCCCGCCAGTCCAAGGTGGTCCACGGCCGGCTCTGGCCTGCCGCCCGCGACCTTTCCCAGGACCAGCAGGCCATGGCGGAGGGCAACCACATCGACGGGGAGCCCGTCTTCGGCGTCGACCTCTACTCCGCCGAGGCCGAGCAGACCTACAGTCCTGCTCAGCTCAGCGACCTCCGCGTTTATCAGCGGCTCGAGGATTCCGCCGTGGGCCTGGGGACGCTGTACATGTACGAGGAGTACGGCGAGGACGTCACACTGGTCGAAGTGCGCATGCGCCGCGACGCGGTCCCCGACTTCGACCAGCGCCACGACCCGCCGGAGGAGCCCTCCCAGTCGTGGGTGAACATCGGCTGGCGCCCGGCGATGGAGTTCGACGAGGAGGTGTACGCAGCATGGTCGTGAAGGACTCCAGCACCTCCGCCCCGGTCCGGAACTGGCTGCGCACCCACCGCGACGGCCCGATGCGCCTGTTCGACCGCCTGATCACCTGGTTCATCGCCGACCGCCACGCCGATTACGGCTTCGCGATCATGCGCATCGCCTCCGGCAGCTTCCTGCTCGGCTGGCTGCTGCTGAACCTCCCGATCGCCTCGCGCATCTGGGGCCCGGGCTCCGGATACTGGCAGCCCTATCGCGAGATCCTCGGCTACAACTTCCCCTTCGACCTGCTCCAGCAGGCCGGGCCCGGGCTGTTCTGGGCCTGGTACATCGTCACCATCGCCCTGGTCGTCGCCTTCACCCTGGGCTGGCGCACCCGCATCGTCACCCCGCTGCTGTTCATCGCCTACACCACGCTGAACGGGCAGAACACGCCCATCTCCGACGGTGGCAACTACTTCATCCGGGTCATGCTGATCTACTTGATCCTGGTGGACATCTCCCGTCGCTGGTCGCTGGATGCCCGGCGCCGCGCCGCCAAAGACGCCCCGGAGACGCAGACCGGCTCCGTGCTGCACAACATCGGGTTGTGCCTGGTGGTCGCGCAGATCTGCATCGTCTACCTCGAGGCGGGGCTCTACAAGGTCCAGGGCTCGCTGTGGCAGGAGGGCACCGCGGTCTACTACCCGTTGCAGTCCGAGGCCTACGGCGTCTTCCCGCCGCTGGCGGACCTCATGACCCACTGGGCTGCGCCCGTGGTGATCGCGACCTACGTGACCGTGCTCGCCCAGATCGCCTTCCCGTTCCTGCTGTTCAACACCATCACCCGGCGGATCGCGCTGCTCATGCTGCTGGGCATGCACCTCACGATCGCGGTGACGATGGGACTGCCGTTCTTCTCCGGGATCATGGCCTCGGCCGACGCCGTGCTCGTCTCCGGCGCCACCTGGATCACGATCGTCACCTGGCTGCGGACCACCGTGACCGGCAATCGCTTCGCGCGCGGACTCCGAGCACGAGTCCGCCGCCGGCGAGCGGGGAAGGGGGCCGGCGGCTCCGAGGAGACCGGCACCGCCGCGGACTCCGACGCATCACGGGCCTCCGTGAGCCAGTGAGGCCCGCGGGGCCGTCGTCCGTCACCTGCTGACGCGGTCGCAGGCAGCCAGCCGGTCAGCGCGTGGAACGACCGCATCGACCAGGTGTGGGCCGCCTGCGCCTGACGCCGCGGAGTCGTGCGAGTCGCGGCAGCGCAGCTCGCGGCAGCGCTGCCGCATCCAGCACAGCAGCACGACATGGAGCGGGCGAGGCCGTGGGCCTCGTCCGCTCCATGTCGCGTTTCGCCATCGTGCACCGTGCACCGAGGTCCGCCCGGCCGAAGACTTCTGCTCTCGCGAGCTGCTCGAGGAGGCATTTTGCCGGTAGGCGGAGCGAGAGGCGCCGTGAAGTGTCGGTGCCTCGGCTGGTTCTGCCAGGGCCCGTAGGGGCCTTGCCGCGGGGTCGAAAGAGACGATTCCTGTGACCGTCTCGAGACATTCCGGAGGCGGATTTCGAGGTATCCAGAGGCGTGGCGTGGTGTTCAATCATCCATGGAACACCACCCGAGTCCATAGTGAACGGCGGGCGGCCGAACAGGCCGAGCGGTGTCTTCTCCTCCTCAGGTTCTAAGTAAGGGTCACGATGGCTCCTCAGCTCGGCGCGCTCAAAGGTAAGAAGAAGATCGGCGTCATCTCCGCACTGTCATGTTGCGGATGCGGTGGGCTCGCGTTTCTCCTGGTGATGATCACCGGCGTCCTGGGAGCGGTCTTCGCTCCTCCCGTGGACGAGACGCCGTCCGATCAGCCCACGGTCGCTGCCCGCGAGGCCGACGCTGAGACGGTCGCGCCGGAAGCGGCGACGGAGACCGCCACCCCGCCGCCGACCAGCACGCCGACACCGACCCCTACGCTGACCGCCGCGCCCGAGCCGACGCCTGACCGCTCAAGCGCCCTCGGCGTTCTCGCCGGGCTCGAGGTCAAGGGCCGCGCGCCGAAGACGGGCTATGACCGCGATTCCTTCGGGTGGCGCGATGACATCGACCGCAACGGGTGCGACACCCGCAACGACATCCTGCGCCGCGACCTCAGCGACATCGTGCTCGAGTACGGCACCGAGGGGTGCGTCGTCCTCTCCGGCGTTCTCGCGCCTTCGCCCTACAGCGGTGCGGACGTCTCCTTCCACCAGGAGGACGACAACTCTCTCGATATCGATCACGTCGTGGCTCTTTCCGACGCCTGGCAGACCGGCGCCGCGCAGTGGGATGAGGAGAAGCGGGTGGAGTTCGGCAACGACCCACTCAATCTGCTTGCAGTGGAAGACTCCCTGAACCAGCAGAAGGGTGATGGGGACGCCGCGACGTGGCTTCCGCCGAACAAGTCGTACCGGTGCGAATACGTCTCTCGGCAACTAGCGGTGAAGGACAAGTACGGCCTGTGGGTCAAGCCGGCCGAGAAGGACGCCATCGAACAGGTCCTCGGTGATTGTGAGGGCTTCGCCGCATTCGCTGACGACGAGGTCACGCCGGACCGCTGGGAGGGCGATGGTGCGCGCGAAGAGGCCGCCCCGGAACCCGAGCCCGCCCCGGAACCCGAGCCCGCACCGGAACCCGAGCCTGCACCGGAACCCGAGCCCGCCCCGGAACCCGAGCCTGCCCCCGAACCGGCTCCCGCACCCGAGCCCGAAGAACCGGCCGGCGGCAGCGTCCACTACAAGAACTGTGATGCGGCACGAGCGGCCGGGGCGGCGCCGGTGCGCGTCGGCGACCCCGGCTACTCACGCAAGCTCGACAGGGACGGCGACGGAGTCGGCTGCGAGAACTGACCGGACGGGACCGGGGCGGGGAAGCGCGTGGCGTGCCGCGAAGGGTGCACGGGAATCAACGAATTAACCCGCCAGCACCCTGAGCGTCATCGGGAGGCTACGGCTCGGTGACCCGGGGCTCATACCGTCGAGCGGCCCGATCCCCGGCGTCGCCCCTGGCGACGCGCATCCCCGCGAAAGGTCCCCGCTCCATGAGTCCCTCCTCGCCGCCCTCGGCGCGCGCCGCCGTGCCTGCCTCCCTGATGCGCCGCAGCAGCTGGCTGCTGCTGGCCCTCGCCCTCGCCGCCACCTCGCTGCTGTGGTCGCCGACCGCTCCTGAGTTGGACCTCTTTAGTGTGTCAGTGCATCAAGGATGGTTCGGGCGTCGTCGGTGAGTTCGGGGGTGGCTGTGATCTGCTGGCCGGCGAGGGTGATGGTCACGTCCTGCAGGGGCCGTA
>NZ_JBZXYT010000059.1:0-3501 GCF_059391765.1 Brachybacterium sp. SYSU DS0246
CAAGGGCGATCAGATCCTGCTGGTCACCGCCAGCCCCGAGTCCGAGGTGGACGAGGAGCTGGCCGAGGTCGCGGAGACCCCGGACCTCGACGAGGGCGCGGCGGCAGAAGGCGGGGATGCTGTGGAGATCTCGAGCGAGGACGAGTCGCAGTCAGCTCCGGCCCCCTCCGATGATCTAGGCTCTGACGAGTCCGACCGGTCGCCCTCCGGCGGCGACGACACGATCGAGGAGTGATCCGTGAGCACGAGTGACTCGAGGACTGCCTCCACGTCCCGCACGTCCTCCCCCCAGAGCGCGTCGCCGGATGCGACCTCGAAGCTCCCGGTCGTCGAGGACGGCAAGGAGACCGACGGCTCCTCCGACGAGAGGATCGGGACCGGGAAGGGCTCCGCCGCCCGGGGCGCCAGCCGCAGCCCGAAGAGGGAGACCGCGAGCTCTGCCGCGGCCTCCGCCGAGAAGCAGCGGCGCGGGCCGCGCCGCGTGCGGCTGACGCTGGCCCGGCTCGACCCGTTCTCCGTGATGAAGCTGTCCTTCCTGGTGGCGATCGCCATCGGTATCGCGACCGTGGTCGCCGTGATCCTGATGTGGAACCTGGTCGACGCCATCGGCCTGTGGACCCAGATCGACCAGCTGGGCCGTGACCTCAACGGCGGTGACCCGCTGCCGTTCATGGAGTTCTTCGAGTTCTCCAAGATGGTCAGCTACGGCACCATCGTCGCCGTGGTCAACGTCGTGATCATCACCGCGCTGGGCACGCTGCTGGCCTTCCTCTACAACCTGGTCGCCGCGCTCCTGGGCGGGCTGAAGGTCACCTTCACCGACGACTGAGCCTGCACCACGCACTGGACGGGCGGGCACCTGCGGGTGCCCGCCCGTTGTGCGTCTGCGGTCAGTTCCTCCACATCGGCTGCAGGGTGGGGCCGTTCTCGATCAGCCGGATCGGCTCGCCGTGGGCCGAGAATCCGTGGCGGAGGTAGAGGGCCCGATTGGCGGGGGTGGAGGCTTCGAGGTACAGGGGCAGCCCGAGCTCCCGGGCACGGGCGATCCCGGCCTCGATCAGGGCGTGGCCCGCTCCTTGGCCCCGCTGCTCGGGAAGCACGGCCATCGAGACCAGATGCAGGTGCGGCAGGCGCGGCGTGCGGGCGGCGGTGGCCCGTTCCACGGCCCGCAGTCGCCGGGTCGCGGTCTCCCGGGCCGGGGGCTCGCGGTCCTCCGGGGCCTCGTCGCTCGGGCCGGTGTCGGGGACCGGCACCCAGATGGAGACCCCGATCGGGGACTCCGCCGCGTCCAGCGCGAGGATCACCGCATCGGCCTCGAGTGCGGCGCGCAGGGAGTCGCGGAAGCTCTCGCGCAGCAGCGCATCGCGGCGGGCGGGATCGGGGAGCGCCCAGGCGGTGACGGCCTCGTCGGCGAAGGCAGTGGCGCACAGGTCGACGACGGCGTCGTACTCGTCGGCGGTGGCGGCTCGGGCGGTGATGGCTGACGTCATCGTGGGTGCTCCTCGGTCCGGTCCTGCTGGGACTGCTGGTTCTCGCGCGTTCCCCACCAGGCTCGTGGCAGTGCGTCCGGAGGGGGAGTAGTTTCGTCACAGCACCCTGTGTGACGAAAAGGGAGGCCGACGTGACGTGCTCCGAGTGCGGGAAGAGCTGGCCCGACCAGCGCAGGGCCGGGCGCCCTCGTCGGTACTGCTCCAGATCGTGCCAGGCCCGGGCGTACCGTCGGCGTCGCGACGAGGGGCGGCTCCGCTCCGCCGCGCGACCCGCCGACAGGCGCAGCGGATCCGACTCCGACGCAGCCGGGCAGGTCGACATCGAACGCGCGCTCGATGCCGCTGTCGCCCTGGCTGACCGGCAGGGCATCGGCGCCGTGACCTTCGCGGCCCTCGCGGGGCGGACCGGCGCGTCGATGAGCACGATCCGGCAGCTGGTGGGAACTCGGGACCGGCTGGTGGCCCTGATGGCCCAGCGCATCGTCGCGCGCAGCAGCCGGGAGGGCCGCAGCGGGCAGGAGTCGCACCGGAAGGATCCACCGGTCGAGAGGCTGCGGGCCCTCGCGCAGGAGGAATGGCAGCGGTACCTGGCCCATCCGTGGCTGGTGGAGGTCCTGGCCAGCACCCGTCCTCCGCTGGTGCCGGCCGTCCTGGAGGCGTCGCGCGCCATGGTGGAGGCCTTCGTGGAGATGGGGTTCGACGCGGACTCGGCGCTGCGCCGGTACCTGGCGCTGAGCGGCTACATCCAGGGGATGGGCCTGCTGGTCGCGGCGGAGCAGCAGGAGGCCGGCAGCACCGGCATCGCCTACGGTGCCTGGTGGGCCGACGAGGTGCGGCGGCTGGACCGTACCGGCGTGCGGCGGGGCCATCCCTGGCTCACCGAGCTCACGGAGCAGCCGCACGATGCCGGCGACTCGTTCGACGCCGATCGCGCGTTCCAGGAGGGCCTCGGCCCGATCGTCGACGGGCTGGCAGCCGGGGCGCCGACGGCCTGAGGGCGCTACTGCAGCTCGGTGACGTCAGCGACCTGTGCCTGCAGGTGCGTGAGAGCGGGCTCGGCGGCAACGGTCACGGCGACGCCGTGGGCGCCCGCGCCGAGGGAGATGCGGCGCGTGGGATCCCCGGCCAGGGAGGCGTCGGCGATCACCGGCCAGGCGGTGGTGGCGCCGAACGGGGTGATGGTCCCGCGTTCATAGCCGGTGACATCCCTGGCGACATCCTTGTCGGGCATGGACAGGCGGTTCACGCCGAGCACGGCGCGCAGCTTCGGCCAGGAGATCTCGCGATCGCCGGGCACCAGCACGAACAGGAAGTCCCCCTCGGCGCGGCGCACCACGAGCGTCTTGACGATCGATCCGGGCTCGACCCTGCGCGCGGCGGCCGCCTCGGCGAGGGATCCCATCCGCCCGTGCCGGGTGATCTCGTACTCCAGGCCGGAGGCCTCCAGGGCCTCGATCGCGCGATGTTCGCTCATGTCCTCACGATAGTGGCCCCGGCGCGCGATGGCGGGTGGGGCGGGACACCGGATCCTGGGGCCGGCGGGGCCGAGTGGTTAGAGTCGAGTGATGCCACCTTCCCCCGCCGTGACCGCCCAGGCCGATCCCGTCGAGACCGAAGTCGACGGCCCCACGGAGGCCCTGGACGATCCCCTCGTGGACGTCGCGGCGATCGATGCGGCTCTGGCGGCGGACGGCGCGACCCCGCTGGCCGAGCGCACGCTGATGCTGGCCCTCGGCTCTCACGAGACCCGCGGACGATCGCCCGGAAGTACGCCAGTTCCGTGCGCAACTTGGCCGCTGGTGACTGCTCCCATACCTCTGGGCAAGAGTGCTGCCGGCGTCGTCGGCGACTTTTCTCTGCACCGAGCTGGAGATTGCCTGGTTCGACCTGAGTTGGACCTCTTTAGTGTGTCAGTGCATCAAGGATGGTTCGGGCGTCGTCGGTGAGTTCGGGGGTGGCTGTGATCTGCTGGCCGGCGAGGGTGATGGTCACGTCCTGCAGGGGCCGTAGC
>NZ_JBZXYT010000060.1:0-3416 GCF_059391765.1 Brachybacterium sp. SYSU DS0246
CCTGGAACCCTTGATCAATCGGCGGACGGGTTTCTCACCCGTCTTTCGCTACTCATGCCTGCATTCTCACTCGTACAGCCTCCACCACTGGGTCACCCCGCGGCTTCGCAGTCTGTACGACGCTCCCCTACCCATCCAGACATACATCTGGATGACACAGCTTCGGCGGTGTGCTTGAGCCCCGCTAAATTGTCGGCGCAGAATCACTTGACCAGTGAGCTATTACGCACTCTTTCAAGGGTGGCTGCTTCTAAGCCAACCTCCTGGTTGTCTAAGCAACTCCACATCCTTTTCCACTTAGCACACGCTTAGGGGCCTTAGCTGATGTTCTGGGCTGTTTCCCTCTCGACCATGAAGCTTATCCCCCACAGTCTCACTGCTGCGCTCTCACGTACCGGCATTCGGAGTTTGGCTAAGGTCAGTAACCCGGTGGGGCCCATCGCCTATCCAGTGCTCTACCTCCGGCACGAAACACGCAACGCTGCACCTAAATGCATTTCGGGGAGAACCAGCTATCACGAAGTTTGATTGGCCTTTCACCCCTATCCACAGGTCATCCCCTCCATTTTCAACTGAAGTGGGTTCGCGCCTCCACGCGGTCTTACCCGCGCTTCACACTGCCCATGGATAGATCACTTCGCTTCGGGTCTAGAGCCGGCGACTGAACGCCCCGTTCAGACTCGCTTTCGCTACGGCTACCCCACACGGGTTAACCTCGCCACCGACCACTAACTCGCAGGCTCATTCTTCAAAAGGCACGCCGTCACCCCAAAAGGCTCCGACGGCTTGTAGGCACACGGTTTCAGGTACTATTTCACTCCCCTCCCGGGGTGCTTTTCACCTTTCCCTCACGGTACTTGTCCGCTATCGGTCAAGAGGTAGTATTCAGGCTTACCAGGTGGTCCTGGCAGATTCACACCGGATTTCACGGGCCCGGTGCTACTCGGGAACAGCGTCACGCCGCATGCCAGTTTCGTCTACGGGGGTCACACCCTCTACGCCGTCGCACTCACCACGACTTCGACTACCAGCACACGTCCACGTCGGTCCGCCGGCAGACGGACCAGACACGTCCCACAACCCCTGACCTGCAACCCCTGCCGGGTATCACACAGACCAGGTTTAGCCTCCTCCGCTTTCGCTCGCCACTACTCACGGAATCACTATTTGTTTTCTCTTCCTGCGGGTACTGAGATGTTTCACTTCCCCGCGTTCCCTCCACACCACCTATACATTCAGTGGCGGGTACCGCGACATGACTCGCGGCGGGTTTCCCCATTCGGACATCCTCGGATCACAGTTCGGTTGTCAACTCCCCGAGGCTTTTCGCAGACTCCCACGTCCTTCGTCGGCTCCTCTTGCCAAGGCATCCACCGTGCGCCCTTAATAACTTAGGCAACACACAAAGACACAAAATCTTCAAAATTGCTTACAAGATGCTCGCGTCCACTATGCAGTTCTCAAGAAACAACCCCACACCGACACCCACAGCCACCACGGCCACAAGCATCAGGGAGGACCAGCCACACACCCCCGGCACCCCAGACCCCGAAGGACCCGGACCGAAGGCCGCGTGCAGCCTCACAACCCAATAGCGTGTCTCCACCTCGAACCACCCCGCAAGCCACGCTCCAGAACCCCGAAGGGAACGTACCAGCGACTCACACGATGATGAAGTGCCCATTCGTTGATGTTCCACCCTTGAGCAACCACCCCCACCACACTCGGGCGAGAAGATGGCCACCAATTACTGGTGATGCTCCTTAGAAAGGAGGTGATCCAGCCGCACCTTCCGGTACGGCTACCTTGTTACGACTTAGTCCCAATCACCGATCCCACCTTCGACGGCTCCCTCACAAGGATGGGCCACCGGCTTCGGGTGTTACCGACTTTCGTGACTTGACGGGCGGTGTGTACAAGGCCCGGGAACGTATTCACCGCAGCGTTGCTGATCTGCGATTACTAGCGACTCCGACTTCATGGGGTCGAGTTGCAGACCCCAATCCGAACTGAGGCCGGCTTTTTGGGATTCGCTCCACCTCACAGCTTCGCAACCCATTGTACCGACCATTGTAGCATGCTTGAAGCCCAAGACATAAGGGGCATGATGATTTGACGTCGTCCCCACCTTCCTCCGAGTTGACCCCGGCAGTCTCCCATGAGTCCCCGCCATTACGCGCTGGCAACATGGAACGAGGGTTGCGCTCGTTGCGGGACTTAACCCAACATCTCACGACACGAGCTGACGACAACCATGCACCACCTGTGCACCAGTCCAAAGAAAGCCACATTTCTGCAGCCGTCCGGTGCATGTCAAGCCTTGGTAAGGTTCTTCGCGTTGCATCGAATTAATCAGCATGCTCCGCCGCTTGTGCGGGCCCCCGTCAATTCCTTTGAGTTTTAGCCTTGCGGCCGTACTCCCCAGGCGGGGCACTTAATGCGTTAGCTACGGCGCGGAAAACGTGGAATGTCCCCCACACCTAGTGCCCAACGTTTACGGCATGGACTACCAGGGTATCTAATCCTGTTCGCTACCCATGCTTTCGCTCCTCAGTGTCAGTAATGGCCCAGAGACCTGCCTTCGCCATCGGTGTTCTTCCTGATATCTGCGCATTTCACCGCTACACCAGGAGTTCCAGTCTCCCCTACCACACTCTAGCCTGCCCGTACCCACCGCACGCCCGAGGTTGAGCCTCGGGTTTTCACGGCAGACGCGACAAGCCACCTACGAGCTCTTTACGCCCAATAATTCCGGACAACGCTTGCGCCCTACGTATTACCGCGGCTGCTGGCACGTAGTTAGCCGGCGCTTCTTCTGCAGGTACCGTCACTTTCGCTTCTTCCCTACTGAAAGAGGTTTACAACCCGAAGGCCGTCATCCCCCACGCGGCGTCGCTGCATCAGGCTTTCGCCCATTGTGCAATATTCCCCACTGCTGCCTCCCGTAGGAGTCTGGGCCGTGTCTCAGTCCCAGTGTGGCCGGTCGCCCTCTCAGGCCGGCTACCCGTCATCGCCTTGGTGAGCCATTACCTCACCAACAAACTGATAGGCCGCGAGTCCATCCCCCACCGAAAAACTTTCCAACCCACACCATGCGGTGCGAGCTCATATCCGGTATTAGCCTCGATTTCTCGAGGTTATCCCGAAGTGAAGGGCAGGTTACTCACGTGTTACTCACCCGTTCGCCACTAATCAGACCGTGCAAGCACGGTCGTCATCGTTCGACTTGCATGTGTTAAGCACGCCGCCAGCGTTCGTCCTGAGCCAGGATCAAACTCTCCATGAAAACATAGAAAAAACCCTGGCAAACAACAAACAACCAGCATATAACTGCTGTATCATCCGTTAAAATTTGCCAATCAAATATTGGCATCAACAAACAGACACGCTATTGAGATATCAAGCAACACGCGCAC
>NZ_JBZXYT010000061.1:0-3408 GCF_059391765.1 Brachybacterium sp. SYSU DS0246
GTGGGACGTTCCCGCGGGAACGTCCCGGTTCCACACCTGGCTGGAGACGACCACCGTCTACCACGAGGGGGTGCCGGGCCATCACCTGCAGGTCGGCACGCAGACCCTGCAGGCCGGCTCTCTGAACCGGTGGCGCGCCCTGATGTGCTGGGTCTCCGGTCACGGTGAGGGCTGGGCGCTGTACGCCGAACGCCTGATGGATCAGCTGGGATACCTCGACGACGACGGGGACCGCCTGGGCATGCTCGACGCGCAGCGCCTGCGTGCCGGCCGCGTGGTCCTCGACATCGGCTTCCACGTCGGCCTGCCCATGCCCGAGGGCATCGCCGGCTCGGCCGGCGGCGCCTGGACGTACGAGAAAGCGTGGGACTTCATGTCCGCCCACTGGGGCGTGAGCGAGGCCGAGCAGCGCTTCGAGCTGAACCGGTACCTGGGCTGGCCAGGCCAGGCTCCCTCGTACAAGATCGGGCAGCGGGTCTGGGAGCAGCTGGCCGCGCGCACCACCACCGACCTCCGGGATTTCCACCGCCGCGCCCTCGAACTGGGAAGCCTGCCGCTGTCCGTCCTCGAAGGAGCCCTGTGATGACCACCGATCACGACCCCTTGCTGCTGCTGGCCTCCGCCTCCGCCGGGCGCCGCGCCACTCTGCGCGCCGCCCGCATCGAGCACCGCACCCTCCCGGTCGATCTGGACGAGGAGGGGATCCTCACAGCCGCCCGCGAGCGCGCCGCCGCCTCCGGCGATCCCGAGGACCTCCTCGTCCCCGCCGATGAGGTGCTGCTGCTGGCGCGCGAGAAGGCGCAGGCCGCGACGTCCCGCAGCGAGGGCGGCTACGTGGTCCTGGGCTGCGATTCGATGCTCGAGCTGGACGGCGAGGTCATCGGTAAACCGCACACCGCCGAGCGGGCCGCGGAGCGCTGGCGGGCGATGCGCGGCCGCGCCGGGATCCTGCACTCCGGCCACTGGCTGATCGACGACCGCGACGAGGCCGACGGCGGGACCGGCGGCACCTTCGGCGCGACGGCGAGCTGCCGTGTCACCTTCGCCGAGGTCACCGACGAGGAGATCGAGGCCTACGTCGCCACCGGCGAACCGCTCGGCGTGGCCGGCGGCTTCACGATCGACGGGCGGGCGGGCCCGTTCATCGAGGGCGTGGAGGGTGATCCGCATGCCGTCGTCGGTCTCTCGCTGCCGCTGCTGCGCCGCCTGCTCGGCGAGATCGGCCTCGCCGTCCACCAGCTGTGGGAGAGCGAGCCCCAGGGTGGCGAGGCTCTCGCCGATGCCGCTGAGACCCGCCCGGGCCCTGCGACGATGTGACCCGCCGCGGTACTACACTCGACCTCTGCTGACTCCCGGAAGGAAACCCCCGCCCCATGGCCGCACGCTCCGTCAAGCCCCGCCCCCTGTCCACGGTGCTCATCGCCAACCGTGGAGAGATCGCGGTGCGGATCGCACGGGCCTGCCGGGACGCCGGGCTCCGCTCCGTCGCCGTCTACGCCGATCCCGATCGTGACGCCCTGCACACGCAGATCGCCGACGAGGCCTACGCGCTCGGCGGCACCACCGCCGCCTCCTCCTACCTGGTGGTCGACAAGATCCTCGACATCGCCCAGCGCTCCGGGGCCGACGCCATCCACCCGGGCTACGGGTTCCTCTCCGAGCGCTCCGATTTCGCCCAGGCCGTGATGGACGCCGGGCTGACCTGGATCGGCCCCTCGCCCGAGGCGATCGAGAAGCTCGGCGACAAGGTCTCGGCCCGTCACATCGCCCAGAAGGCCGGCGCTCCCCTGGTCGCCGGCACCAAGGACCCGGTCGCCAACTCGGACGAGGTCGTCGACTTCGCCCGCGCCAACGGCCTGCCGATCGCGATCAAGGCAGCCTTCGGCGGCGGTGGCCGCGGTCTGAAGGTCGCCCGCGAGGAATCCGAGGTGCGCGAGCTGTTCGACTCGGCCGTACGCGAGGCCACTGCCGCCTTCGGCCGCGGCGAGTGCTTCGTGGAGCGCTACCTCGATGCACCTCGCCACGTCGAGACCCAGTGCCTGGCGGACATGCACGGCAACGTCCAGGTGGTCTCCACCCGCGACTGCTCGCTGCAGCGCCGCCATCAGAAGCTCGTCGAGGAGGCCCCGGCGCCGTTCCTCACCTCCCAGCAGGAGGCCCAGCTGGTCTCCTCCTCCAAGGCGATCCTGCGCGAGGCCGGCTACGTCGGCGCCGGCACCTGCGAATTCCTCGTCGGGGCCGACGGCACCATCTCCTTCCTCGAGGTCAACACCCGCCTGCAGGTCGAGCACCCGGTGACCGAGGAGGTCGCCGGCGTCGACCTGGTGCGCGAGCAGCTGCGCATCGCCGCCGGGGAGACGATCTCGGGAACCGACCCCATCGCCCGTGGCCACTCCTTCGAGTTCCGCATCAACGGCGAGGACCCGGGTCGCGGCTTCATGCCCGCCCCCGGCCGCATCCAGCGCTACGACGTGCCCTCGGGCCCGGGCGTGCGCATGGAGTCGGGCGTGCGCGCCGGCGATGAGGTCTCCGGTGCCTTCGACTCCATGCTGGCCAAGCTCGTGATCACCGGCGCCACCCGCCAGGAGGCCCTCGAGCGCTCCCGCCGCGCGCTGGCCGAGTTCCACATCGAGGGTGTGCCCACGGTGCTGCCCTTCCACCGCACGGTGGTCGAGGACCCGGCGTTCGCCCCCGCGGACCCCGAGCAGCCGTTCACGGTCCATACCCGCTGGATCGAGACCGAGTTCTCCAACGAGATCCCGCCGGCCGCGCTGCCGGCCCAGCCCGAGGAGCCGGAGGATCGCGAGGCCGTCGTGGTCGAGGTCGATGGCCGGCGCGTGGAGATCAGCCTCCCCGCCTCGCTGCGGGCGCCTCAGGCCGCGGTGCGCTCGCGCCGCAAGCGGCAGCACCGGGGTGTCGGCGAGGGCGCCGCGGGCGGCCATTCGGTGACCGCGCCGATGCAGGGCACCATCGTCAAGCTCGTCGCCGAGGAGGGCCAGACCGTCGCCGACGGCGACCTGCTGCTGGTGCTCGAGGCCATGAAGATGGAGCAGCCGATCACCGCCCACCGCTCCGGGGTGGTCACGGGGCTCAGCGCCGAGATCGGGGCGACGGTCTCCGCCGGCGCGGTGCTCTGCTCGATCGAGGACTGATATGTAGGTCCTTCTGTCAAGTGTGCAGGGTGAAGCGGGGGCATCCACTGGCCGGTGGGTGCCCCCGCTTCGGCGTTCACGGGGTGCTTCTCGGGGTTCGCGTGTCTGTTCGACGCGTGGTCAGTCTGATATTCGCGGGTTGGTCACCGCAGGACGCTGTTTCCGGTGGGAGGAGCGGAGCTTGTCTGAGATCGAGCGTCGCCTGTGAAGGCTGCTCACAGTTCTTGCGCTGGTCTCCTCCTCACGCTGCGCCCCC
>NZ_JBZXYT010000062.1:0-2965 GCF_059391765.1 Brachybacterium sp. SYSU DS0246
CCCCCCGCCCCTCCCGCCCGCCGGGCCCCGCGCCCGCCCCCCCCCCCCCCCCCCCCCCCCCCCCCCCGCCCCCCCCGCCCCCCCCCCCCCCCCCCAGGCCATCCCCTGCTCAGGCCGACGGGTCGGCCGCGGTCAACCCCGTAGACCGGTGCCCGACGGGGCGACGGGCCAGGTCACCGTGGCCATGAGCCCCGATGGGGCCGTGCCCCGGACCGCCCGGCCCGGAACCTCAGCTGCCGCCGTTGCCCTTGCCATGACCGTTGCCGTTGCCGTTGCCGTTGCCGTTGCCGTTGCCGTTGCCGTTGCCGTTGCCGTTGCCGTTGCCATGCCCATTGCCACGGCCGTTGCCGTGCCCGTTGCCCTTGCCGTCGGCCTCGACCGGGATGGTCACCTCTATGGCCTCGGAGCGGCGCTCACCGAAGCCCTGGTCCAGGGTCAGCACCGTCTCGGCGTCGGAGAGCCGGTCGCCGGGAACGGTGAGAGCCCAGGTGCCGTCGTCCGCCACCTCGGCTCTGAGGGTCTCCCCGCTGCCGGGCAGCACGGCGCGCACTTCGGCGCCCGGAGTTCCGGCGCCCTCGAGCACAGCGTCCTCACCGGCCGCGACCGCGGACTCTGGCTGCTGGGTCACCGCGAGCGTGCCCAGATCGGGACGAGCGGTCAGCCACTGGTCCTGGTCCAGGGGACGATCCGAGATGCGGGTCTCGCCCACGCAGCCGTGCCAGCCGTTGGTGGCCTCGTCGTCGACCCAGTCCGAACCGATGATCCAGGGCATGGACTCGTTGAAGGACTGGCCGAGGACGTCCTGGGACGTGCGCAGAACGGGCGCGCCGTTGACGTACATGACGATGTCCTCGGTGGCCGGATCGTTGACGATCGCGACGTGGTTCCAGGTGCCCGGGAGGATCTCCCCGGACCACGCGGTCTTGTCCCCGGCGGTCGCGTCCTGGCCGACGGTGGTGAACTGGTACTCGCGCAGGTTCGAGACGCCGAGGGCGGTGGGCGAGGCGGTGTAGTCCCACTGCGACCAGGGCATGCCCTCGATCTGGGAGCGGTTGCCGCTGCGCACCAGAGCCTTGCTCCAGCCGTTGGCGGACTCACTCCAGTCCTCGTCGATCTTCAGGAACGTCTCGATCGTGTAGCCACCGGAGAGGTCCGCGTTGTTGACCGCGGCCTCCGGGTCGGTGCTGAGGTAGCTGAAGCGCTCCCGGCTGGAGTCGTCGAAGCACACCGAGCTGCCCGAAGCCGAGTACCGCTGGGACTCGCGCTCGATACTGACGTCCTCGACCTGAGCCTCGCTGGACCCTGACTCCTCGAGGCTCACGCGGTGCAGGTCGCTGTCGCCGGCGGCATCCTCGATCACCGCGCCTTCCTCGAGGGTGCCCTCGGGGGCATCCATCCGCCAGTGGGCGAGGGTGCCTGGGGCGCGCACGTAGTCCTGGGCCGAGCCCGGCTCCTGCGTGCTGTTCTCGGGGACGCCGCTGAAGCCGTCGGTGACGAGGTCGACGGCGCGCTGGGACAGCGAGGGGTACAGCCCCTCCCCCGGCCCGAAGTCCGGCGCGAAGCCGGCGAAGCGCTCGGCGAAGTCGATGTCGACGTCGAAGCTCTGCCCCGGTCCGGTCAGCGCGGGCTGGTCGAACTGGGTGAGCTGGTCCTGGGACTTCTGGCCGACCCACGGAGAGACGGTCTCGCCGTGGATGCCGCCGCCGGTGAGGTCGAACTCGAGCAGGCCGAGGTAGCCGTTGCCGCCGTCCTGGGCCATCTGGAAATCGATGAGGATCTGGGTGACGTCGTGGCCGGCGTCGTTGGCGCGGGTGGTGACCGCGGCGCCGTGGTAGTGCCCGTTCAGGGTGAGGAAGATCTGGTCGTTGCCGGCGATCAGGCCATCCCAGAGCTGCTCGCCGTAGTCGCTGGTGAACCCCTGGCCCTCGGTGTCGATGGCGATGGTGTCGTGCGTGGTGAGGATGGCGGGGACTGTGGGGTGTGCATCCAGCACGCCCTGGGCCCACTGGAGGGTCTGCTCGGAGGCGCGCCAGGGCAGGGCGAGGACCAGGAACTGCTGGCCCTCGGCCTCGAAGAGGTGGAACTGGCTGAGGCCGGTGGGGTCGCTGCCGCCGAAGGTGGACTGCTGGGCGGCGCGCTCGGGGCCGAACCACTGGGCGAACGGCTCGGCGGCGAGGTCGTAGTCGGTGTCGGTGAGCTGGTCGTTCGAATCCAGCACGTCGTGGTTGCCGGGGAGGATGGAGTAGGGCATGCCCGCCTCCTCCAGGGTGGCCATGGCCTGGTCGGCCACTTCCCACTGCTCCTGGACGCCGGCCTGGTCCACGACGTCGCCGAGGTGCGCGGTGAAGGGGATGTTCAGCTCGTCGGCGTGATCGGCCAGCCACTGGGTCTGGACGTTGAAGGGATCGGTGCCGTAGTCGGGGATGAAGTTCGACTGGGCGTAGCGGGAGTAGAACTGCGTATCGGGCAGCACGGCGAGGCTGAAGCGGGAGCCCTCCTCCCCCTCCGCGTGCGCCGACGGAGCGGTCGGCGACCACAGCAGCGAGGTGGCGGCGAGGGCGAGGGCCAGCAGCAGCCAGCTGCTGCGGCGCATCAGGCCTGAGTTGGACCTCTTGAGCGAGGATCTGGTGGTTCAGCTGGTGTTCGTGCTGGTGAGGGGCTCGCGGTTGGCCGGGGTGACACACTAATGGGATGGTGTTTCTGCGGAAGGTGAGGACGGCGTCGGGAGCGACGGCCGTGCAGATCGCGGAGCGGAGGAACCGGCGGGACGTGGTCCTCAAGCATCTGGGGTCCGCGCATACCGAGGCCGAGCTCGCCGCGCTGATGAGCGCTGGCCGGGAGAAGATCCACACCGGCCAGGAGGTCCTTGACCTGGGGCTCGGGCGTGATCCACAGTCCGCGGTGGTGCACTCGAAGCGCTCGCGGCTGCTACTGGAGGTGCTCCGCGGCGCCTGGTACACGCTGG
>NZ_JBZXYT010000063.1:0-2077 GCF_059391765.1 Brachybacterium sp. SYSU DS0246
CCCGACATCGCCACCCCCTGCGGGGTGCCGGTGTTGATGAGGTCCCCGGGCGAGAGCACCATGTACTGCGACAGGTGATGAACCAGCTGCGCGACGGTGAAGATCATGTCGGCCGTGGTGGAGTCCTGGCGCGGCTCGCCGTTGACACGCGAGAACAGTCGCAGGTTCTGTGGCTCGACCTCGCCGGCCGGCACCAGCGCGGGGCCGACGGGATTGAAGTTCTCGGCGCACTTGCCCTTGGACCACTGCCCGCCCGACTCCGCGATCTGGAAGTCGCGCTCGGAGACGTCATGACTGGTCACGTAGCCGGCGATGACATCCGATGCGGCCTGCTCGTCAGGCAGGTACGAGGCGCGGGCGCCGATGACGACGCCCAGCTCGACCTCCCAGTCGACCTTGGTCGCACGCGGCGGGATGGGCACGTCGTCGTGGGGGCCGACGACAGTGTTGGGGTGCTTGAAGAAGACGATCGGCGTCTTCGGGGGCTCCGCACCGGACTCCGCGGCGTGGGCGGCATAGTTCTGTCCGATGCAGATCACCGCCTCCGGACGGGCGATCGGCGCACCGATGCGTTCGCGCTCCGCCCCTTCCCACACCGGCAGCTCACCGGCCCTGGCCGCGGCGGCCACCTGCTCGATGCCGCCGCCGGCGAGGAACGCGCCGGTGATGTCACCGGTCAGCCCGTCGAGGCGGTAGGTGGTGCCGTCCTGGACCAGGGCGGGCTTCTCCTGGCCGAGGGGGCCGAGTCGTCGCAGTTGCATAAGGGTCTCCTTCAGTGGGTGAACGGCCTGGTGGTGGGGATCTCGGAGTTGAACTCGACCCCGAATCCGGGGGTGTCCGGCACGCGGATCTTCCCGTCGACCGGTACCGGCTCCCCGGTGAGCATGGGCGAGAACATCGGCACGATCTCCTCGGCGGTGGGGTGCATCATGAGGAATTCGCTGAACGGGCTGTTCGTGCGGGTGATGACGAAGTGGTACGAGTACACGGAGGAGCCGTGCGGGACCACCATCGCCCCGTGCGCATCGGCGAGCGCGGAGATCTTCAGCAGTTCGGTGATGCCGCCGCACCAGCCGACGTCGGGCTGGATGATGTCGGCCGCGCCCATCTCGAGCAGCTGGCGGAAGCCCCAGCGGGTGGCTTCGTGCTCGCCCGTGGTGATGAGCATGCCGGGTGGCACGTTCCGGCGCAGCTGCTGGTAGCCCCAGTAGTCGTCGGGGATCAGTGCCTCCTCGAGCCAGCGCAGACCGTGCTCGTGGGCGCGGTGGGCGAGGCGGGTGGCATAGTCGACGTCGAGCGACATCCAGCAGTCGTACATGAGCCAGAAGTCGTCCCCGACCTTCTCGCGCATCTCGGCGAGCAGCGCGATGTTCTTCTCCATCCCGTCGGCCCCGTCGGCCGGGCCGTGATGCAGCGGCATCTTGCCGCCGAGGAAGCCGAGCTGCTTCGCGATATCGGGACGGGCCCCGGTCGCATACATCGTCAGCTCCTCGCGCACGGGCCCGCCGAGCAGGGCGTACACGGGTTCCTGGCGGAGGCGTCCCAGCAGGTCGTACAGGGCGAGGTCGATGGCGCTGATGGTGTTCAGCACGATGCCGCGGCGCCCGTAGAACAGGGTGGAGCGGTACATCTGGTCCCAGATCCGCTCGATGTCGGTGACCGCGGCGCCCTCGAGGAATCGGACCAGGTGCTTCTCGACGATCCAGGCGCCGAGGTCGCCACCGGTGGAGACGGCGAAGCCCACGGTGCCGTCGTCGGCCTCGATCTCGACCATCAGCGTGCCCAGCACGTTCAGTCCGAAGGACTGTCGGGAATCGGCGTAGCCGGGGTAGACGGACATCGGGGTCGCGATGTGGTCGTCGATCCAGTGGTCGGCGCCCTGGTCGTGGTAATCGGCGCCGCCGCCGGTGACGGTGTACGCGCGGACGTGGCGGATGGTGCGCTGATGGGTGCTCACTGGGGGACCCTCCTTAGTGCGGCCTTGTTCGGTAGGGTCGTGACCACTCGGTCCCGGCGGGTGCATGGCCTAGGATGCGAGCCGTTCGACGGCCAGCATGAGTTCTGCCAGCCCTGCCGG
>NZ_JBZXYT010000064.1:0-1921 GCF_059391765.1 Brachybacterium sp. SYSU DS0246
AGCTCACTCCCACTCCCAGTGAAGATGTCCGGCGGCGACCTACTCTCCCACACCCTCGCGAGTGCAGTACCATCGGCGCAATCGAGCTTAGCTTCCGGGTTCGGAATGGAACCGGGCGTTTCCTCGACGCTATGACCGCCGTAACACGACGAGACCGAACCAGCCCACCCACACACCCCACAAAACCGGGGCACATGGCGGGGTTGTCTCTTCAGAACCACACAGTGGACGCGAACACAGCAAACAATCAAAAAATGTGTTGATAAGTCATCGGCCATTAGTACCAGTCAGCTCCACACGTTGCCGTGCTTCCACATCTGGCCTATCAACCCAGTCATCTACTGGGGGCCTCTCACACAAAAGTGTATGGATATCTCATCTTGAAGCAGGCTTCCCGCTTAGATGCTTTCAGCGGTTATCCCTTCCCGACGTAGCCAACCAGCCATGCTCTTGGCAGAACAACTGGCACACCAGAGGTCAGTCCATCCCGGTCCTCTCGTACTAGGGACAGGACTTCTCAAATATCCAACGCGCGCAGCGGATAGGGACCGAACTGTCTCACGACGTTCTAAACCCAGCTCGCGTACCGCTTTAATAGGCGAACAGCCTAACCCTTGGGACCAACTCCAGCCCCAGGATGCGACGAGCCGACATCGAGGTGCCAAACCATGCCGTCGATATGAGCTCTTGGGCAAGATCAGCCTGTTATCCCCGGGGTACCTTTTATCCGTTGAGCGACACCCATTCCACAATGAGGTGCCGGATCACTAGTTCCTGCTTTCGCACCTGCCCGACATGTCTGTCTCGCAGTCAAGCTCCCTTGTGCACTTACACTCAACACCTGATTGCCAACCAGGCTGAGGGAACCTTTGAGCGCCTCCGTTACTCTTTAGGAGGCAACCGCCCCAGTTAAACTACCCATCAGACACTGTCCCTGATCCGGATCACGGACCGAGGTTAGGAATCCAGAACGACCAGAGTGGTATTTCAACAATGACTCCACACTCACTGGCGTGAATGCTTCCCAGTCTCCCACCTATCCTACACAAGCCGTCCCGAACACCAATATCAAACTGTAGTAAAGGTCCCGGGGTCTTTCCGTCCTGCTGCGCGTAACGAGCATCTTTACTCGTAATGCAATTTCGCCGAGTTCGCGGTTGAGACAGTGGAGAAGTCGTTACGCCATTCGTGCAGGTCGGAACTTACCCGACAAGGAATTTCGCTACCTTAGGATGGTTATAGTTACCACCGCCGTTTACTGGGGCTTAAATTCTCAGCTTCGATCCGAAGATCTAACCGGTCCTCTTAACCTTCCAGCACCGGGCAGGCGTCAGTCCGTATACAGCGTTTTACAACTTCGCACGGACCTGTGTTTTTAGTAAACAGTCGCTTCTCCCTGGTCTCTGCGGCCCTCAAGGCTCTCACCTCTCGGGCCCCCCTTCTCCCGAAGTTACGGGGGCATTTTGCCGAGTTCCTTAACCACGATTCTCTCGAACGCCTCGGTATTCTCTACCTGATCACCTGAGTCGGTTTCGGGTACGGGCGACCGTATTCGTCACGCCGGAACTTTTCTAGGCAGTACAGGATCACTCACCTTCGCCCCTACGGGATCCCCATCACGTCTCACCCAATACGGCACCGCATTACCGGTGCTCGGGCTGCTCGTTTGGACGGACTATTCCATTGAGTCCGCGGAAGCTACCTCTCTGCGTCATCCCCTGCGCTGACCTACTACAGCCTTGGTTCCCAGCCTCACCATCAGCCACACCCCGAAGGGCATGGCGACAGCTCGGGTGGTTAGCATCAGCTGCCTCGGTATGGGTCCTCCTACGATCGGTTCGGGAATATCAACCCGATGTCCATCGACTACGCCTGTCGGCCTCGCCTTAGGTCCCGACTAACCCAGGGCGGATAAACCTGG
>NZ_JBZXYT010000065.1:0-1483 GCF_059391765.1 Brachybacterium sp. SYSU DS0246
TGCTCACTGGGGGACCCTCCTTAGTGCGGCCTTGTTCGGTAGGGTCGTGACCACTCGGTCCCGGCGGGTGCATGGCCTAGGATGCGAGCCGTTCGACGGCCAGCATGAGTTCTGCCAGCCCTGCCGGGCCGAGGCCATCTGAACGGCGTCAGGAACATGCCCCCTCGAGGGCCGAGCAGTGAGCTTCCGGCAGATGTCCTCCACCAAGTGGTGCTCCTTCGAAAGACCTGGAGTACGTGCATGTATGTCGGATGGGACTGGGGCAACACCACCCATGCAATTGCGGTCATCGACGACCACGGCCATCTCGTCGATCGCTGGCCCACCCCTCACAACGAGGACGGCCTGCGCGCCACATTCGCTCGCCTGGCCGGCCACGCCGCGCCGGCTGACCTGCCGGTCGCGATCGAGACCACCCGCGGGCTGATCGTGGACCGACTCCTGGCGGCCGGACACCCGGTCGTGGCCGTCCACCCCAATGCGTTCAACGCTGTGCGTCCCCGCTGGGGCGCGGCCCGCGCGAAGGACGATCCCGGCGACGCGTTCAAGCTCGCTGACTACCTGCGCACCGACGGCCACCGCTTGAGGACCCTGCGCCCGACCGAGCAGACCACCCTCGAGCTGCAAGCCCTGGTGCGCGCCCGCGAGGATCAGGTCACCGCCCGCGTGACGGCGACCAACCAGCTCGCCGCGCTGCTGGCCGAACACTGGCCCGGTGCCGGGACGGTCTTCGCTGACCTGGACTCCGACATCGCCCTGGCATTCTGCGATCGCTTCCCCACCCGCAGCTCCGCGCGGCACCTGGCACCGGCGAGAATGCGCGACTGGCTGGCCCGCCAGCACTACTCCGGACGCACCGATCCTGCCGTACTGATCGGCAGGCTCCGTAACGCTCCCGCGCCCGTCTCCAGACTGAGTGACGAGACGATCACCGTGCTGGTGCGCAACCAGATCGCCGTCATCCGCGCCCTGAAGACCGTGATCTGCGAGCTCGAGGCCCAGATCGACACGGCTCTGGCCACCCACCCCTGGGCAGCCCTGATCGAGAACCTTCCCAGGGTGGGGACCGTCAACCTCGCCCAGATCATCGGCGAGGCCGGCCCCCTGCTGGAGCACGCCGCCAGCGCGGACCAGCTCGCTGCCGAAGCCGGCGTCGTGCCCGTCACCCGCGCCTCGGGCAAGTCCCGCGCAGTCGTGTTCCGCTACGCCACCAACCGGCGAGCCAGACAAGCCCTCATCCGCTGGGCCGACAACTCCCGACACTCCTCGACCTGGGCCAGAAACATCTACGACACCGCTCGAGAACAAGGCAAACGACATCCCCACGCCGTGCGGATCCTGGCCCGCTCCTGGCTGCGGATCATCTACGCCTGCTGGCGCGACGGAACGTGCTACGACCCCACCATCCACGAGCGGCGCAGAACCGACAGAAACGACCACAGCAGCGCTCTCACGGCCTAGAGGTTGACTCAGGGAACTCATG
>NZ_JBZXYT010000066.1:0-1011 GCF_059391765.1 Brachybacterium sp. SYSU DS0246
TCTTCTTCAGCTCGGCGGCGATCATCATCGCCTTCGTGCTCGGGACGATCCTGTTCACCGATCCGCTCGGTGCCGCGACGTCGGCGGCGTCGACGTGGCTGATGACGAACCTCGGCTGGTTCTACATCCTCGGCGTCAGCGTCTTCCTGGCGTTCCTGATCTTCATCGCCCTGGGCCGCTTCGGCCGCGTCAAGCTGGGCCCGGACGAGGAGCCGCCGGAGCACTCCGGAGGCGCCTGGTTCGCGATGCTGTTCGCCGCCGGCATCGGCTCGATCCTCATGTTCTGGGGCGTCGCGGAGCCGATCAGCCACTTCGGCGACCCACCGCGCGCCTCGGACCTCGGCATCGAGGGCGGCACCGTCGAGGCCGCCCGTGACGCCATGAACTTCACGTACTACCACTTCACGCTGCACACCTGGACGATCTTCACGCTGCCGGCCCTGTGCTTCGCGTACTTCATCCACAAGCGCAACCTGCCGCCGCGCGTGAGCTCGATCTTCCAGCCCGTCCTGGGCGAGGGCATCCACGGCCCCATCGGCAAGCTCATCGACATCGTCGCGATCATCGGCACCGTGTTCGGCATCGCCGTCTCCATCGGTCTGGGCACCCTGCAGATCAATGGCGGCCTGCACCAGCTGTTCGGGATGCCGGAGAACGCCGGCTGGCAGCTGATCATCATCGGCGTCGTCAGCGGCCTGGCCCTCATCTCCGTCTCCCTCGGCCTGGACCGGGGCATCAAGATCCTCTCGAACATCAACATCGTCACCGCCGTGCTGCTGCTGATCTTCGTGCTGTTCGCCGGCGGCGCGACCCTGTTCGTGCTCAAGGGGACCATCGAGTCGTTCGGCAACTACCTCGTCGCCCTGCCCGAGCTGGCCCTGTGGAACGACACCTTCGCCAACACCGGCTGGCAGAACACCTGGACGGTCTTCTACTGGGCCTGGACCATCACCTGGTCGCCGTTCGTGGGCATCTTCATCGCCCGCATCTCCAAGGGCCGCACCATCCGCC
>NZ_JBZXYT010000067.1:0-852 GCF_059391765.1 Brachybacterium sp. SYSU DS0246
TCTGATGAGCTCAAGGCACCGACTCGGGAAGCTGCTGCTGCGCCACGGCTATGTGTTCTCCGGCAAGACCTCCTGGGGACCGACGCATGATGCGTGGATGCGGGCCATCCGCCGTGACAAGCTCCCTGCTCACGGTGCCGGGACGCTGGCCGCGTTCGACGACACCTACGACGCCATCCAGCACGGCCTGGCCCGGAGGGACCGGCTGGATGCTGCGATCCTCAAGCTGGCCGAGGACAGCGAGTTCACCGAGATCACGCACCGCCTGGCCTGCCTGCGCGGCATCTCCACCCTGACCGGGTTCGGGCTCGCGGTCGAGATCGGAGACTGGGAACGCTTCACCGGCAAGAGCATCGGCGCGTTCCTCGGACTGGTCCCCTCGGAACACTCCTCCGGCCAATCCAGAGTCCAGGGCGGGATCACCCGCACCGGCAACTCCCACGCCCGCCGCCTGTTGGTCGAGACATCATGGCAGCACAAACCCGTTTACCGGCCCGGCCCGACCCTGCGGAAGGACTGGGCGAAAGTCCCGGCAGTCATCGCCCAACGCGCCGACCACGGAAACCGGCGACTGCACCGACGCTGGCAGACCCTGGCCGCGCACCACAAACCCCACACCCTCGCGACCACCGCGATCGCGAGGGAACTGGCCGGCTGGTGCTGGTCACTGGCAACGATGGAGGCATAACCGCTATAGACCGCGTTCACAGGCGACCCGAGCATCTGGGGGCGCAGCGTGAGGAGGAGACCAGCGCAAGAACTGTGAGCAGCCTTCACAGGCGACGCTCGATCTCAGACAAGCTCCGCTCCTCCCACCGGAAACAGCGTCCTGCGGTGACCAACCCGCGAATA
>NZ_JBZXYT010000068.1:0-817 GCF_059391765.1 Brachybacterium sp. SYSU DS0246
CCCAGACGGGTTCGGCCCGCTGACTGGTGCCCTGGCTGCGGGTCTTGCCGTGGCGCGGGGTGATCGTGTCGATGATCTGCCCATCGGTGAAGGCGTCCCCGTGCCAGTGGAAGTGGTTCGCGAGATCGCCGGGGGCTTTAGTCATTCGTGAGCCGACGATGAACCGCAGCCCCGCCTCCTCCAGAGCGGTCAGATTCGAGGCGGAGAGCATGCCGGCGTCGGCGACGACGACCATGTCCGCGAGGTCGTGGCGGGCCTGGAACTGTTTGATGACCGGCACAATCGTGGCGGTCTCGGCCTTGTTCCCCTCGAAGCAGCCGATCTCCAGGGGGAACCCTTCACGGTCCACCAGCAGCCCGACCACGATCTGCGGATCCACCCGCCGCTCTTTGGAGTAGCCGACCTTCCGCAGGGAGTCTTCCTTTTCCGCCTCGAAATAGAGCGTCGTGACGTCGTAGAGCACCAGGGAGACGTCCCCGCTGGTGGAGGCGTGCTGAAAGCACTTCGCGGCGATCAGGTCGCGGTACTTGCGCTGACCGATCCGCGTCAGGCAGCGCTTCATCGTCGAGCGGTGCACGGCCTCCAGCCCGATCTCGCCCAGCACGCGGGCGGAATCGGTCATCGACGTCGGTTCGATCAGCCGGGCGGCAACGAGCTGGAAGAACGCCTCGTCCTCGACGGCGTCGAACCCCAGCGTGTACCAGGCGCCGCGGAGCACCTCCAGTAGCAGCCGCGAGCGCTTCGAGTGCACCACCGCGGACTGTGGATCACGCCCGAGCCCCAGGTCAAGGACCTCCTGGCCGGTGTGGATCTTCTC
>NZ_JBZXYT010000069.1:0-538 GCF_059391765.1 Brachybacterium sp. SYSU DS0246
CTCGACGGGCATCGTCTCGGGAGCGGACGAGGTCCCGAGCCGATTCTTCGCTGCGTGTCGGGATCCGGACGGCAACGATGTCACCGGCACGATCCAGTCGGGCCAGCAGCATCGCGTCGTTCCGGTCAGTCTTGACCCGGTCACCAGAAGGTCGGATCAGCTTCGATGGTGCCGCGACCTGCACGACATGGCCTGCTTCACTCAGCGTCCGGGCCAGGCCGAACCCGGTCGGGCCGGCTTCATGAACAATGCGAAGCGGGCCGTGGACGCGGGCGAGTTCCTCGACGAATCTGCTGATCTCAACGAGATCGTTGGCCAGCTTCCTCTCGATCACCTCGCCGGTGGAGCCATCGATCGCGACTGCTCTCACGCTGCGGGCATGAACATCCAATCCCAGGCTTGTAGTCTCGGTGAACACCAGGGCCTCCTACGAATGTGCGCACCCCGGCCGCCCATCGACCAGGGTGATCCACGAGTCTTCATAGCGGGGCCCTGGGCCACAAGACCTCTCAACCCCGCCACCCTCATAGCGTCTGAG